>DATLUQ010000019.1 GCA_035533015.1 Gemmatimonadaceae bacterium
TCAGCCGATCGACTTCGTGGCGTTCGACCTCTGGCATTACTACGGGCGCACCACCAAGCACGGGGCGTTCATGGGCGGAGCCGATTTCGCGCAGTGGCACGGCAACTACGAACTCCTGGCAAAGAGCGTCGAACTTCGCGCGATGGCGCAGGAACTGCGCGCGGCGCACCGGCGTCGATGAAGATCCCGATGGTCCGCGACCGCCGGTTGATGGTCGAACTGTTCGTCTGCGCCAACCTGGCCTTTCTCGTGCTCGACGTGGCGATCGCGCACGCGGTCAACCGGTTCGGCCACCCGGCGGAATGGATTCCCGTGGGGTTCGCGGCCGTCGGAGCCGCGGCGCTCGTTCCGGGCATCGTCCGAACGTGGCGCAGTGGCGCGCGGTTCGGCCGCGCGGGGACGCTCGTGGGCTGGACCTCGGTGGCGGTGGGCGTGGCGGGACTGGTGTTCCACCTCCGCAGCCAGTTCTTCGCCGCCACCACGCTGCACAGCCTCGTCTACTCGGCGCCGTTCGCGGCGCCCCTCTCGTTTGCCGGTCTGGGGCTGCTGCTCCTGGCCAACCGGATGATCGCGCCCGATTCGCCCGAATGGCCGCAGTGGGTGATGTTCCTGGCGCTCGGCGGGTTCGTGGGGAATTTCGTGTTGTCGCTCACCGACCATGCGCAGAACGGGTTCTTCAACCGGATGGAGTGGATTCCCGTGTTCGCCAGCGCGCTCGCGGTAGGGTTCCTGTGCACGGCGCTGCTGCGGCCGCTCACGCCGGGGTTCGCGCGCGCGTGCTGGGCGGTGCTCGCGTTGCAGGTGGTCACGGGCATGGCGGGGTTCGCGCTGCACGTGTGGGCCGATTGGCACGGACCCACGCGCCATGCGGCGCAGGACTTTCTCTACGGGGCGCCGGCCTTCGCCCCGATGCTGTTCGCCGATCTGGCCGTGCTGGCGGGCATCGCGCTCATGAGTCTTCCCATCACCGAGTCGCAGCCATGACCATCGCCGGCCTCGTGGGTGGACTGGGACCCGAGTCCACCATCGACTATTACCGCCGCATTCTGGACGCGTGGGGGCAGGCGGCGCCGGGCTCGTTGCCGTCGCTGGTGATCGACAGTCTCGATTTCAATCGGGCGCTCCGCCTCGTCGGCAGCGACATGCCGGGGCTCACCGAATACCTGCTGGCGTCGGTGCGCCGGCTGGCCGGCGCCGGCGTGGACTTCGTCGCCATCACGGCGAACACGCCGCACATCGTGTTCGACGACCTCGCGGCGCGGTCGCCGGTGCCGCTGCTGAGTATCGTCGAGGTCTGCGCGCAGGAGGCCAAGCGCCGCGGGATGCGCCGCGTGGGACTGCTGGGCACGCGATTCACCATGGAAGCGCCGTTCTATCCCGGCGTGTTCGCGCGGGATGGCGTGACGGTGGTGACGCCCGACGCGGCCGAGCGGAGCTGGATCCACGAGCGGTACGTGCGCGAACTGCTTCCGGGCGAGTTCCGCGACGACACCCGCGCGCGGTTCGTCGGGATCGTGGAGCGGCTGCGAACGGACGAGCAGCTCGACGGAATCGTCCTTGGCGGCACCGAGATCCCGCTGCTCCTGCAGTCACCCGTGGTGGCCGGCCTGCCGGCGCTGGACACCACGGCGCTGCACGTGGCCGCGATCGTCGCGCGACTGCGGCAGGAATGACTGCGCGCTAGCGCTTGGCGGTTCCCAGCAGCTCCCACACGCGCGCCCACGCCTCCAACCCCTCGTGCAGCCGGTGCACGCGGAAGAACTCGTTGGGCGCGTGATAGTCCTCGTCGGCCGTGGAGAAGGAGAAGAACACGGTGTCCAGCCCCATGTGGCGCTGGAACAGCTCGGAGATCGGCACCGTGCCGCCCATGCGCACCACCAGCGGCTCGACGCCGTACACGGCGCGCAGCGACTCGCCGGCCGCCCGGAGCGCAAAGTGGTCGGCGCCGATGTGCGCCGGACGCGCGCCGTGCTCAGGATCCACGACCGACAGGCGCGTGCCCGGCGGCACGTGACGCTCCAGGTGGCGCGCGACGAGGGCGACGATCTCTTCGGGATCCTGATCGGGCACCAGCCGGCAGGTGATCTTGGCGTGGGCCTCGGACGGGATCACGGTCTTCTGCCCCGGCCCCTGGTACCCGCCCCACATGCCGTTCACCTCGAGCGTCGGCCGCGTCCACTGGCGCTCCAGCGTGGAGTATCCCGGCTCACCGAATGCGGCGGGCGCGCCCACTTGCTTCAGATACGTGGCCTCATCGAAGGGCAGAGCCGCGATGTCCGCGCGCTCGCCCGCGGTCAGTTCGACCACCCGGTCGTAGAAACCGGCGACGGCCACACGGCCGTCGGCGTCGTGCAGCGTCGCGATGAGCTGCGCCAGCGCGTGCAACGGATTCGCCACGCTGCCGCCATGCCGGCCTGAGTGCAGGTCCTTGGATGCGGCGGTGACGGTGAGTTCGAGGCCGGCGAGCCCGCGGCTGGCCACGGTGAGCGACGGCTCGTCGATGCGCCACATCGCGCCGTCCGCCGAGAGCACGACGTCGGCGGCGAGCAACTCCTGGTGATCGTAAATGAACGCATCGAGGCTGGGGCTGCCGATCTCCTCCTCGCCCTCGAATATGCACTTCACATTCACCGGCAGCGCGCCGGCCACGGCGAAGAACGCTTCGGCCACTTTGATCGGGATCAGCATCGGTCCCTTGTCGTCGGACACGCCGCGCGCATAGAGGCGTCCGTCGCGGACCGTGGGCGTGAAGGGCGGACTATACCACTTGTCTACAGGGTCCTCCGGCTGCACATCGTAGTGACCGTACACCAGCACGGTAGGCTTGCCGGGCGCGCCCAGCCACTCGCCGTACACCACGGGATTGCCGCCGGTGGCGATGGTGCGCACGGTGAACGGTCCGGCGGCGGCGAGTTTGGCGGCCACCCACCGCGACGCCGCGGCGACGTCGGCGGCGTGCGCGGGATCGGTGCTCACGCTCGGGATGGCGGCGAACTCGATCAGCTCGGCGAGGATGCGATCGTGGTTCGCCTTCAGATGGGTCAGCACGCGCTGGCTGGTCATCACTTGCCGCCGTCGATCGAGAGTACCTGCCCGACGATCCAGACGGCCTGGTCCGAGGCGTAGGTCATGACCGCTACGACGCGTCGCCCCACGCGCCCGTGAGCAGCGCCCGCGTTTCCTCGACGGCCACCTGCCAGAGTGCGAGCATCTCCTCGTCCGGGCGCTGATACACGCCGCCGTAATTGCCGTCGCCGAGGTAGGCGCGCAGGGCCACCGGATCGAGCGCGCGCACGCGGGCGAGATCCACCATCGGCCGCTGGGCATCCGGCAGCGCGACGCCCGGCAGCCGCGTCCACGGAAAGTTCTCCATCCATGACGCGTGCGAGGCGACGGGATCGATGGCCTGGACCTTGGCCCAAGTTGCCGGGGCGTTCCACCAGTTGTGGAACAGCACTCGACAGTCGGCGTGATCGGCGGCCCATTCCTGCGCGAATTGTGCGACGGCGGCGTTGCCGCCGTGGCCGTTCACCACCAGGATGCGGCGGAAACCGCTGTGCGCCATGCTGTCGAGGATATCGCGCACCACGCGCAGGTGTGTCTCGACGCGGAGCGAGATGGAGCCCGGGAAGGCGCGAAAGTACGGGGTGACGCCGTACGCCACCACGGGGAACACGGGGATGCCGAGTGGTTCGGCGGCGTCGGAGGCCACGCGTTCGGGGAGGATGCAGTCCACCGTGAGGCGCAGGTGGCTGTGCTGCTCCGTGCTGCCGAGGGGCAGCACGGCGCGGTCGTCGTGTTGCAGGTATTCCTCCACCTGCATCCAGTTCATGTCGCTGATGCGCACGGGATCTCCGATTGCGTTGGCAGGCCGTGGGAAGTTACGCGACGGCAACGGGCTGGGGGAGGATGGGGACGGCCCGAGGGTCCGCTGGCGTGCGCCGGGTATGGCGCGCATTTTCTTGAGGTTCAACCACTCGTTCACCAGACACCGGGATGATTCACCAATGAAGAGACTACTCGTGCTGGCGGCGTGTGTCGCGCTGGCCGGCTGCGGCACCAAGAAGTCCCCGCCCCCGTCCTCGTCGGCGACCGCGCCGTCCACGGCTCCCGACTCGTTCCGCGTGGCCTTCACGACCAGCCGCGGCCCATTCACGGTAGAGGTCACGCGGGCCCTCGCGCCACGCGGGGCTGATCGGTTCTATCATCTGGTGTCCATTGGGTACTTCACCAACGTGCGCTTCTTTCGCGTGGTACCCGGCTTCATCGTCCAGTTTGGCTTGAGCGGCGATCCGGCCCTGAACGTGCAGTGGGCCTCGAACACCATCCCCGACGATTCCGTGAAGGAGACGAACGCGAGAGGCACGCTCGTGTTCGCCAAGGCCGGGCCGAACACGCGGTCCAACCAGTTCTTCATCAACCTCGCCGATAATTCGCGGCTCGATGCGATGGGGTTTGCGCCCTTCGGTCGTGTGGTGGACGGCATGGCCGTGGTGGACTCGATCTACGCTGGGTACGGCGAGCAACCAGACCAGACGCGGATCACCGCTGAGGGCAATGCGTATCTATCGGCTGCATTTCCGAAGCTCGATTATATCACGAGCGCGACGATCGTCGGCGGCGCGGCGGAGACGAAGGCGCCCTGATCACGGCGCCCACGGGCGCCGGACGGCATTCGACAGGTGGAAACGACGAGCGGGCCGCGGTTGCGCGGCCCGCTCGGGACACCCGGAGCGTTGCTGCTCACCCCTAGTGCTTCGTCGCCGTTCCGGTGGCGAGATCGAGCGTATACGCCGTATTCCCGACCATCATGGGCACGAACTCGGTGCCGTTGAATGTGATCGTGACCGTCCGCGTGACCGTGAGGGACCTGGTCGTGCCGTTCCTGGTTACCGTCGCCGCACCACTCACCATGCGGGTGATGGTGCCGGAGGCCGGATACGGGTTACTGGCGCGGGGGAGGTCCACCACGATGTTCGTGAACGTCGCATTGTCGATGACGTGGGCCGTGCGGGTGGCGATGCTGTCCGACCAGTAGCCGCCGTCATTCCGCGTGCCGGTGCCGTTCCAGATGCGCGTGGTATTGTGTCCCAGCAGTCCACTTGCCGTCAGGTCGCGGACGCGCGATATCGTATCGGCTCCCGTCGCCGACGAGCGCACGCCGGTCTCGGTCGCGACGATGTGCACCGAAGCGGTGGTCGCGCCGTTGAACGCGAGCATCGGCGCGCCGGTCGAGTCGAAGAATTCGAACGTGCGCACGAGCGTGAGCCCGTTGGACGTCGTGGGCGGACAGGTGAAGATGCTCGTGGCGGAATCGAGCGTGCAGCCGGCGGCGGCCGCGTAGCCCGCGTCGTACGCCAATTCGGCGTTGGCGCTCGAGACGGGCGGCGCCGCCACCTGGAAGTTGAGCGTGGCAGCGCTCGAGTTCAGCACGTCGAGGTCGCCTGCCGTGGCCTGGCCCACCGAGTGCACCACGGCCTGAAGACTGTCGTCAGGCGTCAATTGGAACGCCGCCGTGCTGGTGACCGAGTCGGAGTTCGAGCTGCAGGCGGCGAGCCCGAGGGCCAGCGCGCAGGCGCCGGTGATGATGGCATGACGGTTCATGATTCGACTTCCTCGCGTCGTGGTTTCGGAATGGCCGGCGCGGGCATGATCGCCGCTCCGGTGCACCGTGTTGCCTCGTGCTCCGATTGACGCCAGGGACGGGGACTTGTTTAGTGACCTCGCTCACAACTAAGGAACTCTTGCGCGCGGGGGTTCGACCGGGCTCCCATCCGGTCGTCACCCGATGCGATCGCGCGGCGCGTTGAAGACGCGTTCGATACGGATCTCGCGATCGGTGGGGGAATAGATGGGGCAAATTGTCAACGGGGCCCAATGGCGGTCGCCGGCGTCGGATCCGGGGTTCGTCGCCGCCCTGGTCCTGATCGTCATCGCGAGCGGGGTCCTCGCGCTCCGGGCCGCCCGCCTCGTGAAGGCGATGGGGCAGCCAGCCGATTGACCGGGCGACCGCGCCGGACAACGCGGGCCGCCAGAATCTGAAACTGTCCAACCAACTGCCATCGTAGGGTGTCCAACTCGCACTGAGTTCGTGGTTCCAGATCCCCCTTCTCCCTTCGAGCGGCGTGATGATCGCTGTGGCGGCAGTTCTTGGATTCGCGCTGAGCCTGCAATATCCCGAGAACCCTCGAGTCCCCGAGCCGGGGCCCCCGCCGCATACCTACTCCGTTCCGATGCCGACGGACAGCAGCGCCGTTGCCGTTCGCGCCATGGCCCCGCCGGTCATCGACGGCAACGACGACGACGAGGTCTGGCGCACCGCGCCGCCCATCACGGCGTTCACGGAGTGGAATCCCACGGAGGGAAAGACCCCGCGCTTCCGCACCGAGGCGAAGGTGGCGTACGACGCCGCGAACCTCTACGTCTTCGTCCGCGCCTACGATCCGCACCCCGACAGCATCATCCGGATTCTCGAGCGGCGCGACACGTTCACGCCGTCGGACATGATCTGGCTGTTCGTCGATTCGTACCACGACCGGCGCACGGGCTACGAATTCGGCGTCAACGCCGCCGGCGTCAAGATCGACCAGGCGATCTACGACGACGGCCAGGAGGACGGCGCGTGGGACGCGGTTTGGGACGTGGCTACGCGCATTGACTCGCTGGGCTGGACCGCCGAGTTCCGGATTCCGCTCTCGCAGTTGCGGTACAGCACCGACGCCGCGCACACATTCGGGTTCACGATCGATCGTGACATCTATAGATACGCGGAGCGCGTGAGCTGGCCGCTGTTCCGCCAATCGAAAGCGGGCTTGGTCTCGCAGTTCGGCACGCTCAGTGGACTGGATCACCTGGAGGCCCCGCGGCAGCTCGAGGCCCTGCCGTACCTGGTGACCAAGAATGAGTCCGTGATCAGGCACAACGCCTTCGGGGATCGGTCTGCCATGACCGTCGGCGGCGACCTGAAGTACCGGGTGGCGTCGAACCTGACGCTGGACGCGACCATCAATCCGGATTTTGGACAGGTCGAAGCGGATCCCGCCGTGCTGAACCTCTCCGCCTACGAATCGTTCTTCGACGAACACCGGCCGTTCTTCGTTGCCGGGCGCGGGCTGTTTCAATTCGACGTGAACTGCAGCGACGTCAACTGCGACAACGAGGGACTGTACTACAGCCGCCGCATCGGGCGGACCCCCGAACTGGCGGCGACCTACGGGGACACGGTCCCATTGGAGCCGACGACGATTCTCGGAGCGGGGAAGCTGCTCGGCCGCTTCCCGGGCGGGTTGACGCTCGGCGTGCTCGACGCGACGACGCAGCGCGCGTCGGGTCCGGCCGACACCACGTTCGAGCCGCTGACCAACTTCGCGGTGGCGCGCGTGACCCAGGACCTGCGCCACGGCAACAGCACCATCGGCGCCATCCTCACGGCCGTGAACCGCAACAGCGACCAGTGGACGGCCTCCTATCTGGCCTCCAGCGCATATGCAGCCGGCATCGACTTTCGCCACCGGTTCCTGAACAACAACTATCAGATCTCCGGATCGTTCGACCAGAGCCGGGTGCAGGGGAGCCGGGCCGCCATTCTCGGCGTGCAGACCGACGCGGTACACTACTACCAGCGTCCCGATGGCGGGCTGCCGCTCGATTCCAACCGGACGGCGCTCGGCGGCGACGCCGAGGAGTTCAAGTTCGCCAAGGTGGGCGGCCAGCATCTGATGTTCGAGTCCGCGTACCAGCGGCGGTCGGCCGGGTTCGAGATCAACGACCTGGGCTATCTGCGGCGGGCCGACCAGGAGTCGTGGAGCACGTGGGTCGGATACTTCGACCGCCACCAGCGTGCGTGGTACAACCGCCTTCAGTGGAACAACAACTGGTGGCAGTACTGGACCACGAGCGGGCTGCCGCTGGAGGCCGCCTACAACACGAATGTGCACGTCACGTTCCGGAACAACTGGTCGTGGAACATGGGCGGGACGCTGGGTCAGTTGGGCACCACGTACAATGATCGCGCCGCGCGCGGCGGGCCGGCCGTCCGACAGGATCCGTACGTCAGCCCATGGCTCTCGATTGGCGGAGACGATCGTCGTGCGGCGGTGCCGTTTCTGAACTTCAACTATTTTCGCGGCGACGCGTGGCACAACTCATCGTGGGGGTTCGGTCCCGAACTCGACTACAAGGTGATGGGGCGGTTCAGCACCGCGTTCCAGGTCAACTGGGAGCGGAACGTGGCCGACGACCAGTGGTTCGGCAATTTCGCGGATTCGGCGGGCACGCACTACACGTTCGCACACCTGAATCAGACGACGACGTCGGCGACCGTGCGGCTGAACTACACCTTCACGCCGACGGTCTCGCTCCAGGCGTACGTGCAGCCGTTCGTGTCCAAGGGCGAGTATTCCGACGTGCGGCAGCTGTCGGCCACGCCGCGCGCGGCGCGCTACGACGACCGCTATGCGCCTTACGACAATCCGTCGGTCACGTCGAACCCCGGAGGATTCAACTTCAAGGAGTTTCAGTCCAACCTGGTATTCCGGTGGGAGTACCGGCCGGGATCCACGCTGTTCGTGGTCTGGAACGAGGGTCGGCAGGGGTACGTACCGGCGCAGGGGAATACCAACTTCGGCGGGGATGTGCGCGAGCTGTTCACCCTCCACCCCGCGAACACCCTCCTCGTGAAGATGTCGTACTGGCTGAACCGTTGAGCCGGGCCGGCCGCTCGTCGGCCGTCAATCGCCGCGTAGCGAAATGGCGGGATCGAGGCGCGCCGCCCGCCGCGCCGGCAGCCAACTGGCAGCGATCGCCGTCATGAGCAGCAGCGTCGACGCCAGGACGAGCGCGGCCGGGTCCGATGGACGCACCTTGAACAGCACCGTCGCCACCGCGCGCGTGAGAACGACCGTGCCGGCGATTCCCACCGCCACGCCGATCGCGGCGTCGCCGAGCGCGTGCCGCACCACCATCCGGCGAACGTCCGCGGCCTGCGCGCCCAGCGCCAGGCGCACGCCGATCTCGCGGTTGCGCAACGCCACGAGGTAGGCGATCACGCCATAAATGCCCATGGCGCCGATCGCCATGGCCACGACGGCTGCGATCCCGAGCAGCAGCAGCGTGAACGTCGTACGCGCTACGGCTTGCGAGAGCAGATCGCGCACGGCAATCAGACGGTACATGGGCAGCGACGGGGCGGCGGCTCTCACGGCGTTCCGGACGCCCGCCGTTACGTCCGTCGCGCCGCCGGCCGACCGCACCACGAACGCGACGTCGCGCGGGGTCCAGGGTCGACCGCTCGCGGCGCTCGTGACGAGCTGGTTGTACACCAGCTCGGCCGGCGGCTTCTCCAATCCGTCGTCGTGCGTGCTGCCCACCACGCCGACGATCGTCGACCAGGGATCGAGGAAGTTCATCTTGATCTGCTTGCCGATTGCCGTGGCCGGCGTCCAATACCGGCGAGCGAACGCCTCGCTGACCACCACTTCGCGCGGGGCGTGCGCCGGATCGAGCGAGCGGTCCGGCGGCGCGAACAGCCGGCCGGCCACGAGCGGGATGCCCATGGCCCGGAAGTAGTCCGGCGTGGCGAACACCATTGGGTGGATGTCGGGAATCTTGCCGGGTGGGGTGGGATGATCCTGCACGTACACGGCGCTGTCTTCCGTCGCCTCCTCGTCCAGCGGCAGTCGCGTGGTCACGCCGGCGCTCTGGACGCCGGGCACGGCCCGCAGCGCGCGCAGCGTGTTGACGATGGCGCGCGCGGCCTCGCCCGCGGTCGGGTACGCGGCCGCCGGGAGCGCGAGTCGAAACGCGAACGCATGGTCGGCGTCGAATCCCGGGGCCACGGCGCTCAGCTGTTGGAAACTGCGCGCGAACAGGGCCGCGCCGGCCACGAGCACGAGCGCCAGCGCCACTTGCGAGACGACGAGCGCGCGGCGCACGCGGTGGCGCACACGGGTGCCAGTGGCCGTCCGTCCGTCGGCCACCAGCAGCGACGCCAGCGAGGCGCGGCCCGAGCGCAACGCGGGCACCGCGCTGACGACCAGTGCGGCGAGCGACGAGATGGCGGCGGTGAACGCGACGACGTATCCGTCGACGTGCACCTCGCCAAGCCGCGGAATGCTCCCCGCCATCGGGAGCCGCTGCAGCAATCCGACGCCGGCGGCGGAGCACGCGATGCCGAGCGCGCCACCGGCGGCCGACAGGATGACCGCCTCGCCGAGTGAGTCCTGGAGGAGCAACCCCCGTCCTGCGCCCAGGGCGCGCCGCACGGCAAACTCGCGCTGCCGTCCTTCGGCGCGCGCAAGGAACAGATTCGAGACATTCGCGCAGGCAATGAGGAGCAGCATGCCCACCGCACCGAGTACGATCCAGAGGGTGTGCGCCACGCTGCCGACCATCTCGTCGCGCAACGGCTGGACCACCGCCTGCATCTTCGTGACGGTGATCGCGGCGGCGGAGAGGCGCCCCGGGTACGCCACCGGGACCTGAGGGAGCAGGCGCTGCAGGTCCGTGGCCGCGACGGCGGTGGTGACGCCGTCGCGCAGGCGTGCGACGCCGGAATAGTCGAACGCCGCCGAATTGGTGTGCGCGGGATCCAACTGCAGGGGGAGCCACAGCGCGGTCTGCTCGGCGGGGAAGCGGAATCCGATGGGCATGACGCCCACGATTTCGCGGTCCGTCCCGTCCACGTCGATGTGGCGCCCAACGATGGCCGGGTCGGAACCGAAGGTGGCCTTCCACAGCCCCTGCGATATGAGCGCGACGGCCGGGGCGCCGGGTTGGGCGTCGGCATCGGTGAATCCGCGTCCGCGCGACGACGCGGCGCCGAGCACGCGGAACAGGCTGGGGGTGGCGACCGCGCCGGACACGCGTTGCGGGGCGCCGCCCTGCCCGGACGAAGCGGACGGCACCTGAAGGTTGACCGAAATGGCACGGAACAGGCCGACGTCGGTGAAGACGTGGTTGTCGCGGCGGTAGAGCAGGTAGGTCGCGTCGGATTGGTCCACGCGCGTAATGCCGGAGAGCGCGATACTGTGCGAGATGCTCACCAGCCGGTCGGCGTGTGGGTACGGGAGCGGTTGCAGAAGGACGCCGTTGACCACGGTGAACACGGCCGCCGCGCCGCCGATACCGAGAACCAGGGTGAGCGTAGCGGCCGCGGTGAACGAGGGGGCGCGGGAGAGCCGGCGCGCGGCGTGGCGGATGGCGGTGGGCATGGGCATCGGGGTGTGGGACCGGGTGCGAGGCATGGGCCGACCGGGCCAATATATGGCACACACTTTTGTATGCAATATCCGGTTCCGGCCGGGACCGCCTTCGGCCCGTTCGCCCCGGGGAGAGCAAAACGGCGGGCGCCGAGACCCTCGGCGCCCGCCGTTCCATTCCCGGTGTTGCGGAACCGGTTCAGGCCTTCTTCGCGATTCCCCGCACGACGCCGGCCAGATCCTTCACGCGGGTCGCGTCCCTCGCGCCGCGGATATCGCGATCGAGTTCGGCGGCCAGCTTGTCGAGCGCGGCGGCGCGCTTGGCGCCGGTCGTTGCTTGGGCGCCATCGAGGGCGGTTTTGATGGCCGACGTTCGCGCGGCCGGCAGGCCGTGGTCGCGGACGATCTGGTCGAGGTAGGCCCGCGCGACGGGGAACGCCGCCGGCCAGACCAGCTTCGGCTGCATCTGCGGATTGTACTGGTCGAAGTGGACGAGCGCCGCGGCGTCGATCTCGTTCTGCGAGAGGTCGGCCGTCGGGGTGAGCTTGAACACGTCGAAGCCGCGTGCGATTTCCGAGCCGTAGATGTACCCGTTGTAATAGTAGCCGGCCCAGAAGCCACCGAGCACGAGCTTGGTCGCATCGTTCGGCCCGCGGTCGAAGTAGGCGATTTCCTTGGGGTGCGCGGGATTAGTAAAGTCAAATACCGACACGCCGCCCTGGTACCAGCCCTGGACCATGATGTCGCGGCCCGGCACGGGCACGAGCCCTCCGTTGTGGGCCACGCAGTTCTCTTGCGGGGTCTGCGCCGCCGGCATCTTGAAGTAGCCGACGTGGGTGAGATGGTCGTGCTTGAGCGTGAAGAGCGCATCGGCGCCCCAGTCGATGGGATCGGTGGCGCGGCACTTGGCCTGCGTACCGCCGCCCCACTCGTCGGTGAAGATCAGCTTCGACCCGTCGTTGCTGAACGTGGCCGAATGCCAGAACGAGAAGTTGGAATCGGCCACGGCCTGGAGGCGCACGGGGTGGAGCGGATCCCGGATGTTGAGCAACAGCCCGTACCCGGAGCAGGCGCCGCCGGCGAGCCCCATGGCTGGATAGACGGTGATGTCGTGGCACTGCGACGGTCCGCCGAGCCCGCGCGGCATGGCGGGCGGCAGTCGGACCTCCACGCCCAGGTGGCCAAGGGAGTCGGTGAGCATGCGCGCCATCATCGTATCGTTCCGCTGGGCGAGCAATTCGGTGAACAGGTTCATGATGTGCGCCGAGTCCGCGGGCGTGGCGTTGGCGGGCATGCGCGGGGCGAAGCGATTGCGGGCCCGCAGCGCGGCTCCGTTGGCCGTGTCGGCGTACGCCAACCCATGGGTCGGAGGTGCGGTGAGATCGTTGAAGATCCGCGCCGAGCTGACGATCTTCGCCTGCTCGGGATGGGCGAGCGGCACTCTGATGACTTCGATGCGGAACAGTGCCGAGTTGGGATCGGTGATGTCGCCGACCTCGCACCCGGGCATCTCGCTGCTCGACCGCACGCGCGCGAGGCCCGACACGTAGACGTAGACGATGCCCGAGTCGTTGGGATCGGGCACCAGCGTGTGGGTATGCGAGCCACGGCAGGTCTGCACGTCGGCCACCTGATTGGGGTGCGCGGGATCGGACACGTCGAAGATGCGGATGCCGACCATGCGCTCCTTGCTCACCGTGTCCCGTATGCCCTGCGTGCCGCAGTCCAACCGGCTGCCCGTGTTCTCCGCCGAGACGAACAGCAAGTGGCCGTACACGGAGACATCGCCCTGCTCGGTGAAGCAGACGGGGGACGAGGTCAACGTGGGATTGGCCGGGTCGGCGATGTTCCAGACCTGGATGCCACTGAAGTTGCCCTGGTACGCGTAATGCCCGCCAAAGGCGAGATCGGAATTCGCATATGTCAGGCCGCCGGGATCATTGGGATGGAAGACGTCGGGCTTGTTGCGATGCGCGACCAGTTCGAGGCCCTTGGCGGCGACGCCGGCGTCGTACAGGCCGGCCTTGAGGTGGGCACGCGGATCGGTGGTGTCGGACTGGGCACGGACCGTCGAGGCCAGGACGAACGGCCCGGCGGCGAACAGGAGGGCCCACGCGGCGCGCAGTGCGCGGGAAGTGGCGGATCGGGGTGTCATCGCGTCGGACTCGGGGTGGCGGGGAGGGTCTTCAACATGGCCTGCATGCGGGTGATTTCCGCGCGCTGGCCGGCATCAATATCCGTGGCGTAGCCGAACAGTTCGGGCTGCTGGCCGCCACCAGGGGTGGCGAACAGGGCGGCGACCATGTCGATCGCGCCCCGATGGTGCTTGATCATGCCGGTCAGGTAGAGGCGGTCGAAGGCGATGCCATGGGCGGCGTCGAGCTGGCGCATCTCCTGGGGGGAGAGCATGCCCGACATCATCATCGGATGGCTGCCCATGTCCATGCCCGGCATGTCCATGGGGCTCGTATCGTGCACCGGTCCGCGGTGCGGGGTCAGCATATGGAGCGGATCGGGCGCCGTCAGGTGACGGGCCGCCAGCCAGCGTTGCATCAGCCCGATCTCGTCGTACTGCGACAGGGCGATGCGCTTGCAGAGCGTGAGCAGGTCGGGGCGGGCGCCGTGACTCTCGGCCCAATTGGACATCACTACGGCCTGGGCATGATGGATGATCATGCCCTGCATGAAATCGACGTCGGCCGCCGTGTAGTCCGGCTTGGCAGATGCGTTGGCCTGGGCCGGCAGCCTGGCGGCCAGGAGGCCGAGCAGCGCCAGCGCGACGAAAATCGGATGTGTGAACGCGGCGCGCCGGATCGGCGTGGTTGTCATCGGTTCCCCCACAAATGCTAAGGCGCCTTATCCTACTCTCCGGGACCACGGTCCGCCACCGGTGCCCCGGGGCGCTCCTCGAGCACGTGGTCGAGAAGGTGATGGGCACCGTCTCAGGGGGCTCAGGCGAGCGATTTGGCCTTGGTGCGCGTCTGCACCTCGATGATGCGCGACCGGGGAGACTGCGGGCGTGCCATCAACACCACGCCCGCGACATCCTCGGGCTCGAGCATCTCCGATTCGGCGACCGTGAATCCGCTCGTTACGTGAACCGTTTGCGCACTTCGGAACTCAGGAAGTCCATCGCCCAGACCACGAGCACGATCGCCCAGATCGCCGTGCCGGCCTTCTGGTATTCCAGCACGTTGATCCGCTGGCTGAGGTAGTAGCCGATCCCGCCGCCGCCCACGAATCCCAGGATCGTGCTGATGCGCACGTTGATGTCCCAGTGGTAGATGATGAACGAGACGAAATCCGGGACGATCTGCGGGATGACGGCATAGCGGACCACCTCGGCTCTCGTGGCGCCGGCCGCCGACACGGCCTCCAGCGGTCCGGCGTCGATGCCCTCCACGGCTTCGGAGAACATCTTGCCGAGCGACGCCACCGTCACCACGGTGAGCGCGAGCACGCCGGCGAAGGCGCCGAACCCCACCCAGAGCGCGAACACCGTGGCCAGCACCAGCGAGTCGTACGAGCGCGTGACGTTGAGGAACGCCCGTACGCCGGTGTACGTCGCGGTTCCCACCCGTCCGTGGCGCGTGATGTTGCGCGCGGCGAGAAAGCTGATCGGCCCCGCGATGATCGTTCCGGCGGTGGTGGCGAGGAGGGCCATGAAGACCGTCACCATGATGTTGTTCACCACGTCCTTCAGCGACTGGCTCGGAACCAGGGCACCGACCGCCACGGACGTCTCCGCCCGCAGTCGGCTGGGCACGCCGTTCTGTGTGACGTTGGCCGGCCGCACGTCCACCTGCGCTGTGAACGTTCCCCGCGCGTCGGTCCGGGCCAGCGTGGAGAACAGTCCGTTGCCGTTTGGCAGCACCCATTCGAGCTTCACGTCGGCGTCGGGTTGCAGCCCCGCACCGTTCACCGTGACGAGGTCGCCCGGATTGCCGCAGGCCACGCTCGGCGCGAGGCGCGGTCCGCTCGATGGCGCCGCCGCTGCGGCCGCGGAGCCGCAGGGCACCGGGAACGCGAGGTCGAGCGTGGCGGTGCGGCTCGCGCGCGTGAAGAGATCGGGGTGGATCAGGTCGCTCAGGATCGTCCGGCTCTTGGGCAGCGACGTGAACAGCTTGACCGGATCGATCTGTGTCTCGCGATAACCGGCCACGTACACCGCCGCAACCAGCACGACGAGCAGGCCCGTGATGAAACGGCGGCGCAGCGGCAGGTCGCGTGCCTTCATGCTAGACCAGCCGCGTCCGGACGCGCGCGCTCACGAAGTCGAGCACGATGACGATGGCGGCAATGGCGATGAACGACGACCCCACGGCGCGGAAGTCGCCCTTGAGGATCCACTGATAGAGGAAGAATCCGATTCCCCCGCCACCCACGAAGCCGATGATCGTGGACGTGCGGACGTTGATGTCCCACCGGAAGAGGGTGAACGACGCGAACGCCGGCACGATCTGCGGAAACACCGCGTAACGCACCATCTGGGCCCAATTCCCACCCACGGCACGGACGGCCTCCAGCGGCCCCGGGTCGATGCCCTCGATGGCTTCGGAGTACAGCTTGCCCAGCGCGGCGATCGTGTGCAGGGTGATCGCGATGACGCCGGCGAACGGGCCCAGCCCCACGATCACCACGAACACGATGGCGATGATCAGCGCCTCGATGGACCGGACGATATTGAGCACCGTGCGCGTGAGCACGTAGAGCGCGAACGTGAACCGGTTGGCGCTCATCAGATTCCGGGCGGCGAGGAACGCGAACGGCACGGCGCCGAGCGCACCGAAGGTCGTGGCCATGAGCGCCAGGAACAGCGTCTCGAGGATCCCCTGCAACACGTAGTGACCGTTCTCCGACAGCCGGAACCCCGGCAGCGGGCGGGCCTGCGTGAGGTAGACGCGATGCTCCAGCGGCAGCGTGGGATCGGGCGCGGCGGCCAGCGCGGTTGGCGGTACGTGGATGACGGCGTGCAGCGTGCCGGCGGGACCGGTCGACACGTACAGGGGGGTGGCGAACTCGGCACCCAGCGCGAGGCGGTTGCCGATGGGGGTTGCCCACTGAATCTCGGTGGGAGTGCGGGACCACAAGCCGGTCGCATCCACGGTCAGGCTGTCGTTCACCGCGGTGCAGGCGGGGGAGATGGTCACCTGCACTCCGCGCATCGCGTTCGTCGCGGCCGGTGGATGCGCGCTACACGGTACCTCCACCGGTGCCCATGCCGATTTGAGCGTTTGACGCCGCACCACGAAGTCCGGGTGAAGCATCGGACCGACGATGGACGCCGCACGCGCGGAATCCTTGGTGAGCTTCGAGAGGTCGATGTCGGTGACCTGCCAGCCGATACCGTACGCCATGACGAGCATCGCGGCGGCCGGCACGAACGCCGAGCGTTGCCTCCCGGCCGCGATGCCGGCCGCGTCCCAGACGTTCCACGCCCAGATGACCGCCGGAGCCGCGTACCACCCGGTCACGCCGTACCAGAGCGATACGAGCACGGAGATGACCACACTCGCGAACACCACCGCGCCGCGGTAGCGCTGGCGGGCGTGGAACTGCCCCAGCCCCGGCAGGATCAGGGAGAGCAGGGCATCGATCACGCCTGGGCCGGTTCCACCGTCGAGGCGCGTACCTCCTGCGCCTCCTCGCCGTAGATCTCCTTGAACTTCGCGCGGTCGATCTCGTTGGGCAGTCCCTCGAACACCTTCACGCCGTCCTTGAGCGCGATGACCCGCGTGGCGTAGCGATGCACGAGGTCGAGGAAGTGCAGGCTGCAGAGCACGGTCATCCCATCCTTGTTCAGCTGCTCGAGGCGGCGGAGAATGGAGTGCGAGAGCACGGGGTCGAGCGACGCGACCGGCTCGTCGGCCAGGATGAGCTTGGGCTCCTGCATCAACGTGCGGGCGATGCCCACCCGCTGCTGCTGTCCCCCGGACAGGGAATCGGCACGGCGGTCCGCCTTGTCGGCGATGCCCATGCGCGCGAGCGCGTCCATGGCGCGTTGGCGATCGGCGTGGGACCAGATGCCGAGCAGGCTGCGCAGCGGATTGACGTACCCGAGGCGCCCCGCCAGCACATTGGTGATCACTCGACTGCGTTTGACCAGATTGAAATGTTGGAACACCATGCCGATCTGGCGCCGCAGCCGCCGCAGTTCACGCGGCGGGGCGGCCGTGATGTCCGCGCCGTCGAGCAGTACGCGGCCTTCCGTCGGGTCGATCAGACGGTTGATGCAGCGCAGGAGCGTGGACTTGCCCGATCCGGACAGCCCGATGATGACCAGGAATTCCCCGTCCTCGACCGTGAAGCTCACGTCCTTGAGCGCGACGGTCCCGTTCGGGTAGACCTTCGTGAGATGTTCGACGCGGAGCACGGCCGGCGGCGCTACTTGACGTACTGGCTGAGATCCACGCCCGACGCCTGGAGGTACGACCGGAATTCGTCGTACACCGTGTCGTTGGCCTTCACGAGCCCGCCGATCTGGTACAGCTCGTTGAGCGCCTTCTTGCCGGCCTCGGTGCCGGCAATCTCGAGCATGGCGGCCGTGATCGTGTCGCGCAGGGCCTGCGGCATGTCCGGCGCGTACGACATGTTGTCGTTGGGGATGATCGGCTTGGTCTCGAACACCACCACGACCTTGTTGTCCACGTCCGGATGGTCGGGGGCGATGTTCGAGCGCGCGTCCACGAACACCGTGCCGTAATCGCAGATGCCGCCGTCGTACAGCGCCTCGACCACCTGCGTGTGGCCGCCGGCGTACACGGGCGTAGGGATGTCGGCGTCGGTGAGCCCCGCCTTCTTCATGAAGATGAGCGGGACCACGTGCCCCGATGTGGACTGCTCGTCGGAGAAGCACACGCGTTTGCCCTTGAACTGCAGCAGAGTGGGCAGATCGGCGTCGGCGGCAGGGATCTGCGGCGCGGGTTTGAACCCGGACGCCACGTTGGCCAGGAACTCGGCGCCGTAGTTCTCGGTGCCGAAGCGCTTGGTGATGAGCGCGACGTCGGCGTAGCCCTTCTCGTGGGCGAGGATGTAATTGAAGGTGGCCATCCATCCGATCTGCGCGTTGCCCGAGCCCATGGCTTCGGTGAGCGCGGCGTAGGAGGTGGGGACCACGCCCTTGAACGTGAGGCCCGTGGCCTTGGAGAGGAGGTCGAGCAGCGACTGCCCGCTTGCGGTGATCTGCTGCGACGTGCCGGCCGGTTCGAAGGCGACGATGATCGGATTGCTGGGGCTGCCCAGAGTGGCCGGCTTGGACGAACAGGAGACGAGCGTCAGGGCGGACGCGAGGGCCAGCATCGGCAACACGAACGAATGGCGCTTACTCACTGCTCCTCCGAGGGTGCCAGGTCATGACACGTGGAACGGGACCCGGGCGGGGAGGTCCGCCCGGCTGGACGAGACTCATGGCGTAACGAAGAATCGCCTTGGGCACCCAGGGCTGCGTCCCAAATCT
Organism: Gemmatimonadaceae bacterium; assembly: GCA_035533015.1. NCBI lineage: Bacteria > Pseudomonadati > Gemmatimonadota > Gemmatimonadia > Gemmatimonadales > Gemmatimonadaceae > Gemmatimonadaceae bacterium. Next base: position 18,655 of record DATLUQ010000019.1, read on the forward strand.
GTATCGATTGGCGGTCCCGGCGCTATGGAGTTCTCCACCTGGAGCGAAACGCAGGCCTCGCCCCCATGTCGGGACGTCGGGCAACAGACGGGACTCCGTTGGGGCTGGGCGCGCCGTGGACTAGACGTGCTGGTCCACCAGGATGGGATTGCCGTCGGGATCCACGGCCATGAAATATGCCGGACCCGCGGTCGTCTCATCGGCCTCTGCGGTCAGGCACGGCCAGGCTGATGGAGATGGCGGCGAGTTGCATGGTGGCTCCTGCGGTTCGGGGTGTGCGCGCTCCTCGACTGCCTACCGATCCGGCGCTTTCGCTCCGCCGCTCTGCGACGAATCCGTGCCGGTGTACACCACCTTCCCGCCCACGATCGTGTACAGGACCTTGGTGCCGAGGATCGAGTCGGGCGGCACGGTCATGATGTCGCGCGACAGCACGGTGATGTCCGCGTATTTCCCGGGGGTGAGCGACCCCTTCTCGTGCCGCTGGAACGCCACGTACGCGCCGTTCATGGTATAGGTCTGGAGCGCCTGTTGGCGCGTGAGTGTCTGATCGGGGAAGAACGCCGAATCGGTACCCACGGCCCAGCGCGTGACGCTGCACTGGAACGAGGCGATGGGGCTGATCTTCTCCACCGGCACGTCGGTGCCGTTGGTCACGACGGCGCCCGTCTTCCAGAGCGACCGCCAGACGTACGCGCCCTCCTCGGCACGCTGCATGCCGAGCCGGGGCAGGACGTACGGCGCGTCGGAGCAGGCGTGGATTCCCTGCATGGACGCCACGACGCCCATCTGCGCGAAGCGGGGGATGTCGCTCGGGTTCAGGTGCTGGGCGTGCTCGATGCGCCAGCGCAGCGTGTCGCTCTTGACGTGGTGCTCCTTGAAGACGGCCTCATACGTGTCGAGCGTCTCGCGGTTGGCGCGGTCGCCGATGGCGTGCACCGAGATCTGGAATCCGTGCGCGATACCGATCTCGGCGATCTCCTTGATCCGCGACATCTTCGTGACGTTCAGTCCCGTGTTGGTCGGATCGTCGTCGTACGGCTTGAGCATCCACGCGCTGCGGGAGCCGAGGGCGCCGTCGGAGGTGATCTCGCCGATGGCGCGCACTGTGAGGTGGCCGTTCCCGTAGTCGATCATCCGGTGGGCGACGAGCGAGTCCACGTCGTCGGGGCGCACCTCGTTCTGGCTCACGAGGATGTAGAGGCGGAGGGGCATGTCGCCCTCGTCCACCATCCTCTTGATGAAGTCGATGGTCTTGAACGACTCGCCCATGTCCTGGAACGACGTCACGCCGTTGGCGAGCGCGTTCTGCGTGGCGAGGTGGATCTCGTTGCGGAAGTCGGAGTCGGCTTGAGCCGGCGTGCGCTTGGCGAGCTCCCTGGCCAGCGCGGCGCGCATCAGGCCCTGCGCGCCGTCCACGAGGATGCCCGTGGGACGTCCGCGCGAGTCCTTGATGATCCGGCCGCCGGGCGGGTTCGGCGTGTTGGGACCGATGCCCGCGAGGCGGAGCGCCGCGTCGTTGGCGATCAGGGCGTGTCCGCTGGCGTGCTCGAGGATGACCGGGTTGTTCGGCGCCGCGGCGTTGATCAAATCGTTGGTCTGGAACCCCTCGACCACGCGTCCAGGCGACTGCTTCCATTTTTCCTGATGCCAGCCGTGCCCCTGGATCCAGGCGCCCGGCTTGGCCTGCTTCGCGGCATCGGCCACCATCGAGGCGATCTGCTGCCAGGTGGGTACGCCCATGAGGTCCAGTTCGGTGAGGTCCTGGCCCAGCCCGGTGAAGTGGCCGTGCGATTCGATGAAGCCCGGAATCGCGAGGTGGCCCTGCAGGTCGATGACCTTGGTGTTGGGTCCGACGTAGCGCTGGATGTCGGCGTCCGATCCCACGGCGGTGATCCGGTCGCCGGTGACGGCGACAGCCTGGGCGTTGGCGATGGTCGAGTCCATCGTGACTACCGTGCCGTTGCGGAGGACCATATCGGCGGGGGCGACGTGCTTGGCGCACCCGGCGGCGAAGAACGGCAGGAGCGCGACCAACGAAACGAGCGCGGGAAAGGAACGGCGATGCATGGGAGTCGAGGGCTCGGGGAACGAATGGAAGCTGACACTTCCCGAACATCGGAAGGGGCGCGGCGGCGCGCCAGGGGGCACAAGTTTGTGCGGCCAAGGATCCCCCACCCCGGAGGACGTATGAAGACCCCGTCCGTTGCCGTACTCGCCCTCGCACTGGCGGCCGGCCTCGGCGCCCAGCAGCCCGCCGCCCCCGCCAACCCGATCACCGCCGCGTTTCGCGGCCGGATAACCGGGCTGTCCCGGAACGTCGTCCAAGCGTTCGATTCGATTCCCGAATCCAGGTTCGGCTACAAACCCACGCCGGCGCAGCTCACGATTGGGTACATCGCCCAGCATGTGGCGGAGGACAATTACCTCTTCTGCAATGCGTTCGGCGACCTGAAGGCGACCATTCCGGACGACGAGCGGACCACGCCCGACTCGGTGAAGGCCGGGTGGCCCAAGGAAAAGCTCATGACGCAGCTCCGGGCGTCGTTCGAGTTCTGCGGCAGGGCACTGGACCAGGTCACCGACGCGAGCCTGGCCGGGGAAACGACGCTGACCTACGGCGGCCGGTCGCGGAGCGTGTCGCGCGCGGCGATGGTGCTGGGGCACGCGCTCGATCTCGCAGATCACTACAGTCAGCTCGCGAACTATATGCGGCTGAACGGCATTCTGCCCCCGACGGCGCTGCCGCGGCCGGCGCGCGGAGGGGAGTAGCGGGCGCAAATGAGGCTGGGTTGCGTCATGCGGGCGGTCTCGGCTTGCGGAAAGGCGAGGGCGACGCAGCCCAGTACGTCAGTTCCTTCTCGTAACAGACGCCTTCGAGGTCGCCGAGTCGATCCTGGAGGTACGCGCGAGCGTCGGTGACGGCCTGGTTGTACACCGACGGGCCGATTTCCTCGAGACAGTAGTCGAGCAGCAGGCCGGCTTTGAGATCGCCGACGTCCTGGTCGAGGTTCTCGGCGAAGTAGCGCTTGATCGAAGCGATGAGCTTCTGTCTCGTATCGGCCGGAAGCGTGATGGCCATGGCGGGGCTGGGTGGTTGGCTACTTGGCGTGCAACGACATGCCGGGAACGCTGGGCGGTGGAGCCGCCACCATCAACGGCTCGCCGGTCAGCTTCAGCGTTCGTTCGCCTGCAGCCACTAGGATAGCTGAATCCGGAACCGCATGCCTTCCGCGCCCCCGTGAGACGCGGGCTTCGTGAAGTACTCGACGAACGTGCCGCCATTACGAGCAATGACGCGCTGCGACGCCAGGTTGGTGGCGTCGGTGGTAAGCTCGACGAACGGGAGACCAGATTGCCGCGCGAGCGGGAGCAGCAGGCCGAGCGCTCGAGTCGCATATCCGCGCTGACGCTTCCATGGTACGACGCTGTACCCGATGTGGCCAAGGCAATGAGGCGGGAGCGCCGTCGTTCCCGGTTGCCAGCGCAAGCCGATGCTTCCGGCAAAGCTCCCATCCCACATCCACAGCCGATATCCCGGCAGGCGCGCTACGACCGAGCCATCCGGAAGCGTGATTGGCGGACCGTTGCCCTCAGGGTCGACCTGCGCTGCGAGGAAGGCGGCCGAGTCGGCCTCGATGCGCGCCAGCTCGTCGGCCGCCGCTTCCTGCCGTTGCGTGTCAGCGGACCACCCACGGCGCAGCGCGTCTGCATAGCTGGCAAGGTGCTCCACACTTGGCCACACGAGATCCATCATCGGTATCTTTAGAGATACGTGATTGCAGGCTAACGCCGCGGCGCTCTGCCGCGGCGTCCTATCATCTTCCACAGCCCACGCCGACGGCACCAGCGCCTCGTTGGCAATTCCTGCGTGATCATGGGAGGAGCTAATCCACAATCAGGCTGGAGGGCCAGCCCGTCATATTTTCTAGCTGGCCGGGGCGAGAACGGCGACCTCGCGCTCGAGGCGCTTCCCCAGCAGATCGCGTTGGATTTCGAGGTCAAAGCGCGCCTGAAGATTCAGCCAGAAACGGTCACTCGTCCCAAAGTAGCGCGCCAGCCGCAACGCCGTATCGGCCGACACCGCGCGCTTCCCATGAACGATCTCGTTCACGCGGCGCGCCGGGACGTTGATGTCGTGAGCCAGGCGATACTGCGAAAGCCCGAACGGCTCGATGAAGTCGTGCAAGAGCACTTCACCCGGATGAATCGGAGCCAGTTTGCGCATCGTCATTCCCTCTCCTCAGTGATAATCGACGATCTCGACTTCGTACGCATTCCCCGACTGCCATCGAAAGCAGACCCGCCATTGATCGTTGATGCGGACGCTGTGCTGGCCGGCTCGGTCCCCGTGTAGCTTCTCCAGACGATTCCCCGGCGGGACCCGTAAGTCCTCCAGCCGCTCAGCAGCGTCCACGGCGACGAGCTTCCGCAACATGATCCGGTGCCGTTGCGCGGGGAACCGCCGCACGCGGTCGCGGGCGAACAGGCGTTCCGCTTCCGGACTCGCGAAGTCCTTGATCACTCGGGATAATAACGCGCCGCGTTACTAGTGTCTAGAGACCATCTGTAGCCCAGCTAACTACGAAACGTGCAGTCATAATATGCTGCAAGGCCGCGTGAATCCTTGCGGCCCTCCGCTGTCTATCGTGTGGGGCTGACCGCCGGCAGGCAAGGCACGTCGCGGCGGCGTCTCATATTAGAGAGGTTAGAACGCCACGGCGGTGCACGACATGCTGCAGCGCCACGCCGCCTAATGTGCACGGGCGAGCTCTCAGGACAGAGCATTCCCCGGGGGACCACTCGGGGACTCCGCCGCCCTGCCAGCGCCCCGGTAGCCTCGGCGACGGACCAAATCCTCCCCTACACGCCGTCCACCCTCCCCTGATACCGCCATACCTCCGCTCGACGGACATTCCGAATAGAAATGTCGCCAACACGCGCGCGGCCACTGGCGGCCTTGCTGCTCCTGGTGTTCGCGACGACCTGCCAACCGGCGGCGCGGACCACTCCCGCGCCGGCGCCCGCACCGGCCGCCGCTGGCCCCGTGCATACCATCGCCACGCGCGATCCACGCCCGCCCACGGCCCGCTCATCCGCTGCACGGATCGTGGACACGCTTGCCGGCCGCCGCCCCGACTACCGCGCGCTGCTGCACGCCCTCGCCCGCTATCGCATGCTGGCCGCTGACTCGGGCGTCCCCACGGTCCCGATCCCCGACCACCTGCCGGTCCACCCGGGCGACTCGCTCGACATCATCCCCGCGCTCCGCGGCCGGCTTGCCGCTCTCGGCGACCTGGACCGCTCGGCGGCCATGAGCGATACCGTATACGAAGGCGCGCTGGTCGAAGGGGTCCGCCACTACCAGCGCCGCCACGGACTGCCCGACGACGGCGTCATAGGCCGCGAAACGCTGCTCGCCCTCCAGACCCCGATCGCCACGCGGGTCGCCCAGATCGAGGCCGCGCTCGCCGCCCTGCGCCGCGAACCGCGGGTGGACAGCGGCCCGTTCGTCATCGTCAACGTGCCCGCGTTCCGCCTGTTCGCCTGGGATGGCCTGCCCGACGACACGGCCCCGGCCCTCGAATCGCGCGTCATCGTGGGCCAAGCGGTCAAACGCGAAACGCCATCGCTCGCCAATCAGCTCCGCTACCTGGACTTCGGGCCCTACTGGGAGGTGCCGCGCAGCATCATCGTCGCCGAGATGATCCCCGCCATGCAGCACGACTCGCTCTACCTGCGCCGCCAGAACATGGAGCTGGTCGCGCGCGGCGACGTCGCGGTGGGCGATACGATTACCCCGGGAGCGCTCGACTCCCTGCGGTCGGGGATGCTGCGCGTGCGCCAACGCCCGGGCCCCAGCAACGCGCTGGGCCGCGTGAAGTTCGTCATCCCCAACGACAGCAACATCTACCTGCACGACACGCCCGACAAATCACTGTTCGCCCGTCCTCGGCGCGACTTCAGCCACGGATGCATCCGCGTGGAGCAGGCGCGCTCCCTCGCCATCTGGGCCGCCCGCGAGATCCCGACATGGACCGCCGACAGCGTGGACACGGCACTCGCCGGCCCCGACTCGCGCCGAGTGGCGCTGCCCAGGCCCATCCCGGTGATCATCGAATACGTCACCGTGATGGCGGCCCAGGATGGAACGGTGTGGTTCCTGCCGGATATATATGGTAGGACGGCGGACCCGCTAAACAGTTGGTGAGGAATGCCGGGCGTTTCGCAGCCCGTGATTGCTCGACCGGCCGCGACCCGCTAGCCTGAGTAGTCTCCCGTTCAATTCGGAGTCCCACCTGCCTCGTGCGTCAACCCGCCTGAGGGCGGCGCTCGTATCAGTCGCCCTGTGCGTCCCGCTCTCCGGTGCTTTCGCCGCGGGGCTTTCGCGCATACCCGCGATGTTGCGCGCTCCGTACGTTCCCGACTCGGTCGCCACGGCGTCCATCGCCGCCGCGGCGCGAGGCACGGGGCTTCGGCTTTCCGTCCTCCGCTCGGCGCTGGCCGGATACAGCAAGGCCGTGGCCGCGGGCGCCGTGCAGCGGGCGCTGCTCACGGTGATCGACTACTCGCTGCCCAGCCACGTCCGGCGGCTCTGGGTGCTGGACCTGGAGCACGGGAAGGTGCTGGCCCGCGAGTTCGTGGCCCACGGCCGCGGGAGCGGCGCCGACTCGGCATACCGTTTCTCAAATCGACCGAACAGCTACGCGTCCAGCCTGGGGACGTTCGTCACCGAGAACACGTACCAGGGCGCCAACGGCCTCTCGCTTCGCCTGGACGGGCTCGACGCGGGACTCAACGACCACGCGCTGGACCGCGGTATCGTGATGCACGGCGCGTGGTACGTAAGCCAGCAGATGATCGCGCAGTACGGCCGGCTGGGTCGCAGCGAGGGATGCCCCGCGCTGAGCGAGCGCGCCGCGCGCAAGGTGATCCCGATGATCGCCGACGGGTCGGTGCTGTACGCGTACTACCCGACGCTGGCCAAGGGGCGGGGCGGGGGCGCGTAGGCGAGAGCGATCAGGGAGTGGAGTCGGGGCGAGCCCCGGTCGTGTCCACCTTGACGATCGGATCCTCGCGGTCGGCGATGGCGTTCAGGGAGTCGCAGAGGGGACCTCCGAACTCGAACGAGTGGCCGGCACGGGCGGCCCTGATCCGTTGGCGCTGCGCTTGCGCCTCCGGCTTAGCATAGATGGAGTCGTGAACCCCCTCGATACGGAGCACGGCTTCCCTGGATCCCAGTGCGCGTTCCATACGCACGGTCTCGCAGGTCAGCTGCTGCTCCAGGTCGAGCGGATTCGAATCGGTGAGCTGCTGGCGCAGGAGACGCGCGTACCGGTCGGCCGCATGCGGAAACGTCCTGAGCGTCGTGGGCGTACCCCGCGGCGGAGGCTCCGCGCAGCCGAGCAGGAGCGCGGCGACCACGAGCGTTCGGATCGAAACGGGAAGGTGCGGCATGGGGGGCTCCCGGGTGGATTCCGTGTCTCGTGATGATCCCCCGTGCATTGCCCATCCGCCACCGCCGCGCTAGGCTGGTGGAGTCTCCTGATCATCCGCGAGGTCCCCTCTGGCTGGTGCGTCGAACAGCTCGGCGGCGGCGCACGGGCGTGGCCTGTCGCGCGAAGCGAAAGCCGTCCTCCTCTTCATCGCCGTCGGCATCGCCGCCCGCCTCGCCCTGGCTGCGGTGCTCGGGCTGGGCGTGGACGAATCATATGAAGTGGTGGTCTCCCGACTCCTGAGCTGGGGATACCTCGACCACCCGCCGCTCTCGTTCTGGATGGCCCGCGTCGTGGCCGACCTCGCCCACAGCGAGAACCGCGTCCTGCTCCGGCTGCCGTTCATCCTCACCTTTGCCGGCACCACGTGGCTGATGTTCAAGCTCGGCGCCCGCCTATTCGGCGAGCGCGCCGGGATGTACGCCGCGCTCCTGCTCAACCTCGCGCCGGTGTTCAGCCTCAGCACCGGCGGATGGATCCTTCCCGACGGCCCGCTCGACTTCGCGATGGTCGCTACCGCGCTCCTGCTCGTGCCGATCCTCGTCGAGAACGACGAGGCGCATGCCTGGAAGTGGTGGCTGGCCGCCGGCGTCATGACGGGCGTGGCGATGCTCTCCAAGTACCACTCGGCGTTCTTGCTGCTCGGCACGGTGGCGTTCGTGGTCACGCGGCGCGAGGCGCGGAAGTGGCTCGCACGCCCGCACGCGTATGCGGCGGTGCTGATCGCGTTCGCGTTCTTCGCGCCGGTGGTGATCTGGAACGCGCACCACGGCTGGGTGTCGTTCAGGTTCCAGGGCGCCCGCGCCGAGCCCACACACGGGCACCACCTGCAGTCGCTGCTGCAGAACCTTGCGGGGCAGGCGGGCTACCTGCTGCCGTGGATCTGGGTGCCGCTCGTGATCGCGCTCTATCGCGGATTGCGCACGGGGCCGCGCGACGCGGGCAGATGGCTGCTCGTGTGCCTGGGCGCTGGACCGGTGTTCGTGTTCACGCTCGTCTCGCTGGGCGGCAATCCCGGACTCCCGCACTGGCCGGGGCCCGGATACCTGCTGCTGTTGCCGCTGGTGGGCGACGCGGCGGCGCGGTGGGAAGCGCGCGGCACGCCGCATCGCATCCGGATGCAGCGGTGGATCGCGGCCGCGGGCGTGGCGTTCGTGGGGCTCACGGCGATCGCGGCGAGCGACGTCGCCACGGGCTGGGCGGCGCGCGCAAGGCCCCAATGGTTCACGCGCGGCGATCCGTCGCTCGAAGCGTACGACTGGGCGGGACTGCGCACGGCGCTTGCGGCGCGCGGACTGCTGGCCGACACGAACCAGGTGATCGCCGCCACGCGGTGGATCGAAGGCGCCAAGATCGGCTACGCGATGGGGCCCGACTACCCGATCGTCTGCCTGAGCGACGACCCGCGCAGCTTCTTCTACCTGAATCCACCGGCGAGCTTCATTGGCCGCGACGCGCTGATCCTGGTGCAGGTGCCGCCCAAGGGGCTCACGCGCGACATCGTGAAGGAGTACGCGCCCTACTTCGCGTCGATCGTGCCCGCGGGCATGGTGCCCATCGAGCGCGGGGGCCGAGTGGCGTTCGAGGTCGCGGCGTACCGGGCGTGGGACATGCAGAAGCCCTATCCGGTGCCGCTGCCTCCGTAGCGGGAACGAGAAGTCCGCCGACTCGACAGGCGAGAACGGACCGGCGAGATTGTGCGCAGCACTCTCCACCTTTCCCGCCAACATGATCTCCGACATCGTTCGCTCCCGCGCCGCCCTCGTCCTGGGCGCGCTGTGCGTCGCCGTTCCCGCCGCGTCGCAGCAGGTCAAGCCGCCACCCCGGGCGCCGGGTGCGCCGCCGGCAATCGCCAAGCCCGTCTTCGACACCACGCAGACGACGATTCCCTTCTTTCCGCTTGGCAGTTCGCCACTCGCGCTCACCGGCGACGCACGCCGTGGGATGTTCATCTCCGCCGTGGGCCGCAAGGCGATCGCCATGGGCACCGAGGACGGCACGCTGGAACTCTGGTCGTGGCCCATCAAGTGGCTGCACGACTTCAAGCTCTCGTTCCGCGTGCCCAAGTACACGGCGCCGATCCCCGGCGCCGAGGTCGCCGAGCGCGTGGAGGAGCGCCCCGAAGGCGTGACGATCACCTACGCGTACGAGCAGTTCACGGTCAAGGAGCACGTGTTCGTGCCGCTGGACAAGCCGGCGATCGTGATCCTGCTCGAGGTGGACGCGATAAGGCCGCTGGACATCATTGCGACGTTCACGCCGGACATCCAGTACGCGTGGCCGGCAGGGCTGGGCGGTCAGTACCTGATCTGGGAACAGAACGCGCGCGCTTTCCTCTTTTCCGAGGGCAAGCGGCAGATCAACGCGTTCCTGGGGTCGCCCGCGGTGACCATGGCGTCGGACGTGCCGGCGCACATGCTTGCCGCCGCGCCGCCCGAGCTCGTGCTGGGCGTGGGGAGCGCGGCCGACCGGTACACGGCGCCGAAGCTCGGCGAGCCGCCGGGGCACAACGTCAACCTGCACGAGGCGTACATCCCGATCGTGCTCGCCGGCGGCGAGATGTCGCACGACTCGGCGCTGACCATGTACCGCGAACTCATCGTGCCCGGAGCGGCCGAGCGTGAGTGGAAGCGGGTCGTGGCGCACGAGGACTCGATACGCAACACGATGTTCTCGCTCCACTCGCCCGACGCGATGTTGAACGAAGCCGTGGAGTACGCCAAGGTGAATCTCGACCAGGCGTACGTGTGCAATCCCGACATGGGGTGCGGGCTCGTGGCCGGGTACGGGTTGAGCGGCGCGGCCAGCGACCGGCCCGGGTTCGGCTGGTTCTTCGGGGGCGATGCGGCGATCAACTCGTTCGCCATGGACGGGGCGGGGGAGGCGCTGCTCGTGCGCCAGGGAGCGCTGAAATTCTTCGCCAAATACCAGCGCGCCGACGGGAAGATCACGCACGAACTGTCGCAGGGTGCGGGGCATGTGGACTGGTTCGACTATCCGTACCCGTATTACCACGGCGATACGACGCCCTTCTGGGTGCTGGCGTTCGGCGAATACTGGCGGCAGACCGCCGACACGGCGCTGGTCAAGGAGCTGTGGCCCAACCTCCACAAGGCCTACGAGTGGTCCAGGAACACCGACACCAACGGCGACGGGCTGATGGAAACGCCCACGGCGGGCGCCGGCGCGCTGGAGGTGGGCGACCTGCAGATCGGGATCCTGTCCGACGTCTACATGAACGGAGTGTGGATCGCGTCGCTTGACCGGTTCGCGCAGATGGCGCGGGCGATGGGGCAGGGGGCGCTGGCCGACAGCGCGCTGGCCATCCGCGCCAGGGCGCTGCACACGATGGAGTCCAAGTTCTGGCTGCCCAGGCTGGGGCAGTACGGGTTCGCGCTGCTGCAGGACGGGAGCGTGAACGAGAATCTCACCGCGTGGGCGGCCACCGCGATGGGATTCAGCGTGTTCGACCAGGCGCACGGCGCCGAAATGGCGGCCAAGCTCGCGTCGAGCGACATCATGACCGACTGGGGCGCTCGGCCGCTCTCGGCGACGAGCCCGCTGTTCGACCCATTACACTACAATAATGGCGCCGTCTGGCCGTTCGTGACGGGATGGGTGTCGCTGGCCGAGTACAACTATCACAACCCCGCGGCGGGGTGGTTCGCGCTGGATGCCATTGCGCACACCACCTTCGACCAGTCGCTGGGGCACAACCCCGAGGTGATCTCGGGGCGGCTGTACAAGCCGCTCGACACGGCGGTACCGCAGCAATTCTTCGCGACCTCGATGGTGCTCACGCCGCTCATTCGCGGGCTGCTGGGCATCACGGTGGATGCGCCGGCACATCGCGTGACGCTCGCGCCGCACCTTCCGCCGGGGTGGGACTCGGTGGGCGTGGACAACGTACCGGTGGGCGCCGACAGACTCTCACTCATGATTCGCCGTTCGGCGGGCGAGATTTCCGTGGCCGCTCGTCGCTCGGGTGACGATCACACGCCGCTACAGGTGGTCTTCTCACCGGCGCTGCCGCTGGGCGCGCACGTGTCCGGTTCCGGTGTGGCGGCCGAGGTCACGCCGGGCGACGTGCACGCCACGGTGAGCGCCATGGTCGCGGCGTCGGCCACGCTGCGCGTGGCGTACAGTGGGGGTTGGAGCATTGTGCCGCCGGAGATGCCGGCGGTGATCGGCGAGCGGTCGCACGCGCCGCGGGTGCTGAGCGAGCGGTTGGTGCCGCGTGTAGCGGGATCGCCGCCGGCGTCGGAGCAGTACGAAGTCGCGTTGGAGGGACTGGCCGGGCAGACCTATACGTTTCGCATTGTCGCGCCCAGCCCTGGCGCGGCGCGCAATCTGTCGGTCGCCGTCACTGCGGGCGCGGCGGCCAGGCTCGGTACGTGGGCCGGCGCTGACGGGCGAACGCTGCTGGTCACGTTCCCGACGGATGGCGCGAATGCCGACGGCTACACGGCCGCCACGGTGACGATGCGCGGTCAGGGACGCCTGTAGCATCGCCGTCGGATTTCCGGAACCAAACTCGAAACTGGGGCGGGTGGACTCGAACCACCAACTTCCTGATTAACAGTCAGGCGGTCTGCCAGTTGACCTACGCCCCATCAATGCTCCACGTGCACCGACGAAAAAGCGCCCGCCGGGAGATCTGGCGGGCGCTGTGCATGCTCGGAACGTTGCGTGCGCGCTAGCCAGACCTCGGGAACGAGGTCCAATTGGGGCAATTATTGGAATTGCTGAAGGCGTGCGGCATCGTCGTTCGGATTCGTGAGTGAAAACTGTGGGGACGGGAGGATACGCCGGAACTGGGAACCTGTCAACCCGCCCGCCCCCTCGCACGCCTACCGCCCACCCGGCAGCACCTCCACTTCGAGCCCGCTGGCGTGTCCCGGCTCGTGGAAGATCCGCTCCGTGGCCTTCACGAAGTCGGTCGCCTTGGCGTCGTAGATGTTGGGCACGTAATGCTGCGGGTTCCGGTCGAACGCCGGGAACCACGAGCTCTGCACCTGGATCATGATGCGGTGTCCCGTCTTGAACGTGTGCAGGACGTCCTGCAGCCGGAATTGCACCTGGGTCACGCGGCCTGGCACGAACGGCGCCGGCCGGTCGAACCCGTCGCGATAGCGGCCGCGCATGATCTCGCCCCGCACGAGCTGCTGATAACCGGCGTAGTGCACGGTGGTGTCGGGCCGGTACGGACTGTCGGCCTCGCCCATCGGATACACGTCGATCAGCTTCACGACATAGTCGGCGTCGGTGCCGCTGGTGCTCACGAACAGCCGCGCCGTCATCTCGCCCCCCAGAGTCACGTCCTGCGGGAGGCTGTCGGTCTCGTACGTGACGACGTCGCGGCGGTCGTCGAAGCACCGCTGATCGTCGCTCATGTACTGGTACATCGTCAGACCCTGGATGGTGGGAATGCGGCACCGACTCGGCACGGGCTGGGCGGGGTCGCTCACGTATTCATCGAACGCACTCCCCCCGGGCGGCGCGGTGAACGACAGCCGGCCGCCGGGCTCGAAATAGAGCTCGCGGTGGATCGCCGACTTGACCGGCCACGAATCGAACGAGCGCCAGACCTTGTCGCCCGTGTCGAAGATGAGCGCGTTCGGCAGCCCCACGGGGCCCTTGCCGTCATCCTTCAGGAAGTGATGGAAGAACTTGGCCTCGACGTCGCGTTGGAACTTCGTCTCCAGCGAGTCGCCGAAGTAGATGTCGCCGTGCACGGTGTGCACGATCCCCGTCCGCGACCATCCGCCGTGGCGGAACGGTCCCTCGACGATGGCGTTGTAGTTGGTCGGGTGGTGCGCCTGGATGGTCTTGTAGACGGTGAGCGGTCCGTACAGATCCTCGGCGTCGAACCAGCCGCCCACGGTGAGCATCGCGGGCATGTGCCCGTTGAGATACGGAGCCACGGCGCGCGCCTTCCAGAACGCGTCGTAGTCGGGGTGCTGGATGATCTCCTGCCAGAAGAAGTTGTTCTTGTAGTAGCGGTTCGTCGTCGTCGAGAGCGGGCCGAGCCCGAGTTGGAAGTCGTAATCGTCGGGCAGGCCGTCCTTCACCATGCTCGGCTGCCACCAGGCATCGGGGGTCGGCGCCGGATGCTGGATGCCGAACAGCGGATACGTATAGAAGTAGGCCTGCGTGAGCGCGCCGTTGTGGTGGAAGTCTTCGAAGTAGAAGTTGGTGACCGGTGCCTGCGGCGACGCGGCGACGAGCGCCGGATGCCCCGACAGCGCCCCCATGGTCGTGTAGAAGCCGGGATACGAGATGCCCCACTGGCCCACGCGCCCATTGTTGTCGGGGACGTTCTTGAGCAGCCAGTCGATGGTGTCGTAGGTATCGGACGCTTCGTCGGTCTTCGTATGGTCCCGGGCCTTGATGGAATCGGGAATGAACGGGCGCACGTTGACGAACGTGCCCTCGGACATGTATCGGCCCCGGACGTCCTGATACACGAAGATGTACTTGTCGTGCATCATGAACGGGTCGGGGCCGAGGTGCGCCGGATACTGGTCGGGACCATACGGCGCCACCGAATAGCAGGTCCGCTGCATCACCATCGGGTAGGGGTGCGCCGGCGACGCATCTTTGGGGACATACACGATGGTGAACAGCTGGACGCCGTCGCGCATCGCGATGCGATACTCGTGCTTGGTGTACTCGGCGCGGATGAACGCCGAATCGGACTGCTGGGCGGAGGCCGTGGCGGCGCACACGAGGGCCAGGCATGCGGCGTGGGTGAGGGAGCGGAGTCTCGTCATGGGGCTAACATGCACGTGGAGGTGCGGTCGACGCCAGACTGCGGCACGGCGTACCGGACGGGTATCCCTAATGCATCAAGCGGGGCCGCGCATGGCGCGACCCCGCTTGATGGTACCGAGCCGAGGCCCGGCTACTTCTTAGGATTCAGGATCTCGTCGATCCGGTGATTGGCGGCTTGGAGATGGCGCAGGGTCTCGACGTCGGTCGTCTTACCCACTGCGCTTCGGATCTCGGCCTGCAGCGCCGAGAGGTCGCCGCGCAGCTGCGCCTTGGCCTCGTCCGACAGCGGCTGTGCGCCGCCGCCGCCCCCGCGCCCGCCCGCCGGCGCCGCCTCCGCGGCCGGGTTCAACTTATGGTCGATGAGGGTCAGGTAGTCGTTCTGCAGCGTCCGCCGGTATATATCAATTGTCGGATGGGCTTCGGCGAGTTCGCTCCAGATCCCGTGGCGGACGTCGGCCAGGAAGCCGGGCAGCGGGTAGGCGTCGGCGGGGTGCGTGGCCTCGATCTCGAGCAGGCGATCCATGCGCTGGTCATTGAGCAGCGACGTGAGCACGCGGTTCTGCGCGTTGCCGATGCGCGTGACCATGCCCGTGGGCTCGATGCGCGCCTGGATCTGCGTGTTGATCAGGTACGTCGGCGTCCGGAAGACGCTGTCGTTCAGGAACTTCACCGCGGCCTGCTGCTTGGCGCGGGAGTTCACGGTGTACACCGGTCCGGGCTGGCTGCCCGACTTGTACCACACGGGGCCGGCGCCGATGACCGTGGTGGGGTGCGTGGCCTCGGTGGCCCACTGGCCCACGGTGCGGTCATACAGCGCTTCGAGCAGGCTGTTGTCCTCCATGGGGCGCGTGCCGGCGCTGGCCACGTAGCCCATCACGCGGGCGATGTTCTTGAAGCCGAGCCCGGTGGCCCACACCGAATTGGCATCGGCTACGGCCTCGCTCATCGTGCCGTACTGCCCGAACTCGTTGTTGACCGAGAAGCGGAGCCAGGGCACGGTGTCCTGCACCGCGATCCATTTCTCGAGCGTGGGCTTCTCCTCATCGGGCGTCTTGGCGCCGGGGATCGGGCGGTAGCCCCAGCCAATGGTGTACTTGTCCCACGGGCCGATGCGCGGCACGAGCGTCCAGAGCGGGATGTGATCGCCGGGCTGCGCCACGTAGTTGAACCGCGAGTAGTCCATGATGCTCGGGCTCGAGCCCATCTTTTCCACCCAGGTCGGGCTGCGGACGCTGTCGGGCGGATATTCGGAGCTACCGATCTGGTCGTGCTGCAGGCCGATGGTGTGGCCGATTTCGTGGGCGACGCCGAATTCGAGCAGCCGGCCCATCAGCGAGTCGGGCATGGGGATCGTGCGGGCGCGCGGATCGAGTTGCGCGGCCTGCGAGAAGTACCAGTACTGCATGAGCTCGATCAGGTTGTGGAAGATGCGCGGCGAGCCGTTGAGGATCTCGCCCGTGCGCGGGTCGCTCACGTGCGGTCCCACGGAGTTCTCGATCGTGGAGGGGAGCCACCGGATGACCGTGTGGCGGATGTCCTCCATGGACCAACTCGGATCGTTGGTGGGCGCTTCCTTGGCGATGATCGCGTCTTTGAATCCGGCGGCCTCGAATGCGGGCTCCCAGCTCTCGATGGCCTTCTCGATCCACGGCTTCCACTTGTCGGGGGTGCCGGGATCCACGTAGTACACGATGGGCTGCTTGGGATAGCACAGGTTGCCGTCCATGCGGTCGGAGCACTCGAGGCGCCACCGCGTGATGAACTGCTTGGGCACGGCCACCTGCTGGTCGGTGCCGAAGTCCACGGTGCGCACGGTGAAGAAGCCCATGCGCTGGTCGGCGTAGCGCACCGGCATCGGATGGTCGGGAAGCTTGATCATGCTCCAGTGCGCGAGCACGCTCTGCGCCATCTGCGCGCCGCCCCGTCCGCCCGCCGGCGCGCCGCCGCGGCCGTTGGCCGCCTCAGTGCCCGTCTGCGCCGCCTGGATCTCGATGTTCTCCGGGAACGCCTCGACGCTCTCGACGTACGACCGCGTGGCGTCGATGTTGCCGCGGATGGCCGCGATCTCGGGCACGTTCGTGGTGAACAGCCGCGTCACGTCGATCACCGGCGCGCTGTCGGGGCCGAACGACTCGATCGGGAACATCATGATGATCGGCGGATAGTTCGACGACTCCACCGACTGCCACACCGCCTTCGTGCTGTCGGCCGTGATGTTGAACGAGGGCGAGCGCAGCACGATATGGTCGCCCACGCGGTCCCAGCGGAGCGTGCGCTCCATGAACTCGTCGCCGCCGTAGTCGCCGAACCCGCCGCCCGCCGCGCCGCCCCGTCCCTGCGGGGCGGGCGCCGGGGCGCGATCGAACCGGCCCACGACGAGCAGGTCCTTGCCCAGCTCGTGCGTCGGGATCTCGAAATAGAGCTTGTCACCCACGCGGTGCGTGATGAACAGCCCGCGCTTGGTCTCGGCGCTGGCCGGAATGACGCGGCGATAAGGCTGCGGTACGGTGGTCGCCTCGGCGCCACCGCGGCCGGCGCCGCGGCCGCCGGCCCGTCCCGGGCCGCCCGCCTGCGGGACCATGGAGGATTCGGGGGCGGCGGCGGGAGCCGGCGCCGGAGCGGGCGGCGTTGCGGCGGGCGTCGAGGATCCGGCGCATCCCGCCACGCACGCGGCCGCGAGGAGGCAGGCGATGCGATTGGACATGGGGACGAAGGGGAAGAGGGTTTTGGGAAGGCGCGCGAGGGGAAGGACGCGCCCGTGGGGCGCTGCTATAATGACGTGGGGACCGCGGCCGCAACAGGGCCCAGCGACGACATGGCCGACGCCCCCTCCCAAGCCCCTGCCGGCGCGCGGCGCCGAGGACATCCATGCCGAGACTTCTGAGCGCGGCCCTCGCGGCCCTTCCCCTCCTGGTGACGGTCGGCCCGCCCGCCCGCGCCCAGCAGATTCCCGCGCCCGTGGACTCGGCGCTCCACCGCATCTTTGCCTCCGGCACGTACGCGAGCGAGCGGTTCGGGCCGGCGCGGTGGGCCGACGGCGGCAACAGCTACCTGACCCTCGAACCCTCGCCGGCCGTGCAGGGGTACGATCTCGTGGAATACGACGCCGCGACCGGCATGCGGACCGTCAAGGTGCCGGCCACCGAGCTGATTCCCGCCGGCCGTCGAGAGCCCCTCATTCCGCAGGACTACGCGTTCTCGGCGCACGGACGGCAACTGCTCGTGTTCACCAACACGCGGCGCGTGTGGCGCGAGAACACCCGCGGTGACTACTGGATATTGGACCTCGACACGAAGCGCCTGCACCAGGTGGGTGGGGCCGGAGTGCCCGAGTCGCGGCTCATGTTCGCCAAATTCTCCCCCGATGGGTCACGCGTGGCCTACGTGCTGAATGGCGACCTGTTCGTGGAGCCGTCGGCGGGCGGCGCGGTCACGCGCCTCACACACGACGCGTCCCACACGCTCGTCAACGGCATGAGCGACTGGGTATACGAAGAGGAGTTCGGTCTGCGCGACGGATTCCGCTGGTCTCCCGACGGCAAGTACATCGCCTTCTGGCAATTCGATATGTCCGGCATCCGGGACTTCCTGATGCTCGACGTCACCGACTCGCTGTATCCGTTCACGGTGCCGGTGCAGTATCCCAAGGCCGGCACCACCAACTCGGCGGTGCGTGTGGGCGTCGTGGCCGCGACGGGCGGGAAGGTGAGGTGGATTGGACTGCCGGGGGATCCGCGCAACAACTACGTCCCGTGGATGGAATGGGCGGGTTCCAACGAAGTGATGATCCAACACATGAACCGCGCACAGAACCGCGACGCCGTGATCCTGGCCGACGTGCGCACGGGTACGCCCCGCACCGTGTTCACCGAGACCGACAGCGCCTGGGTGGACCTCGTGGAGGACGTGCACTGGATGCCCGGCAGCCGGTCCTTCCTGTGGCCGAGTGAGCGCGACGGATGGCGCCACGTCTACGAGGTGTCGCGCGACGGGACCACGCAGCGGCTGCTCACCCCGGGCGACTACGACGTGGAGAGCGTGGCAGCGGTCGACGACGCGGGCGGGTGGCTGTACGTGATCGCCTCGCCGCAGAACGCCACGCAGCGGTACCTGTACCGTGTGTCGCTCGCCCACCCCGGCGCGCCCGAGCGGATCTCCCCTGCGGCGGAGGCCGGCGTGCACGCCTACGACTTCTCACCCAACGCGCACTGGGCGTTCCATACGTACTCCAATTTCGACACGCCGCCGGTGATGGACCTCGTGCAATTCCCCGCCGCCGTACCGGTGCGCACCCTGCTGGCGAACGATCGCCTGCGCGCCGCGGCGGCCGATGCGATTCGCACGCCCGTGCAGTTCTTCCACGTGACGGTGACCGACGGCGCGACGCTGGACGGCTACATGATCCGTCCCAACGATTTCGATCCGTCCAAGCGGTATCCGATCCTGGTGAACGTGTACGGTGAACCGGCGGCGCAGACGGTGATGGACCGGTGGGGCGGGGCCGGCATGCTCTGGCATCAGATGCTCGCCGATCAGGGATACCTGGTCGTGAGCTTCGACAACCGCGGCACGCCTGCCCCCAAGGGACGCGCCTGGCGCAAGGTCATCTACGGCTCGATCGGCCCCCTCGCCAGCAAGGAGCAGGCCGACGCGGTGCTTGCCTTCGCGCGGTCGCGGCCGTACGCCGACAGCACGCACATCGCGATCTGGGGCTGGAGCGGCGGCGGATCGAGCACCCTGAACGCGATGTTCCGCTATCCGGACGTGTACTCGCTCGGCATGGCCGTGGCGCCGGTGGCCGACCAGCGCCTGTACGACACCATCTATCAGGAGCGGTACATGGGCACCCCTGAGGAGAACCCCGAGGGGTACCGCACCGGGTCCCCTATCAATTTCGCTGACGGGTTGAAGGGGAAACTCCTGATTGTCCATGGGACCGGAGACGACAACGTGCACTATCAGGGTACGGCCCGGCTCATCAACCGGCTGGTGACCCTGGACAAGCAATTCGACCTCATGATCTATCCCAACCGGACGCACTGCATCTGCGAAGGAGCGGGCACCACGCTGCAACTATATTCCACGCTCACGCGATACCTACTCACCAACATGCCGCCCGCGCGGTAGGCGTTCCATCGATCCGCAATCCATGACCGAGCCGCCTCCCGCCGTTCACGCGGTCCGCGCGTCGGACGTCCGCGCGCGCGTGGTCGGGCTGTACGCGCTGCTGCTGGCCGCGAATCTGGGCGCGTGGGCGTGGGCCCTGGTAGCGTTCCGTCACTATCCGCTGCTCCTTGGTACCGCGCTCCTGGCCTACGGGCTGGGGCTGCGCCATGCCATCGATGCCGACCACATCGCGGCCATCGACAACGTCACCCGCAAGTTGATGCAGGAGGGAAAACGGCCGGTGGGGGCGGGGTTCTTCTTCTCGCTGGGCCACTCCACCGTGGTCGTGCTGGCGTCGGTGGCCATCGCCGCCACGGCGATGGCGCTGCGCACGCGCCTCGAAACATTCCGGTCGCTGGGCGGCATGATCGGCACGATCGTGTCGGCGGTGTTCCTGCTGGCGATCGCGGTGATGAATCTGTTCATTCTGGCCGCCGTGTATCGGACCTTCCACCGTGTACGCCGCGGCGGCGCCTACGTCGAAGAGGATCTGGACGCTCTGATGGCGGGTGGCGGCTTCCTGTCCCGCATCTTCAAGCCGTTGTTCGGCATGATCCGGTCGAGCTGGCACATGTATCCGCTGGGCTTGCTGTTTGGCCTGGGCTTCGACACGGCCACGGAGATCGGCCTGCTCGGCATCTCGGCGGCCGAGGCGGGCAAGGGGATGCCGATCTGGTCGATCCTCGTCTTCCCGGCGTTGTTCACCGCCGGCATGTCGCTCATCGACACCACCGACAGCGTGTTGATGGTGGGCGCGTACCAGTGGGCGTTCGCCAAACCGATGAGAAAACTCTACTATAACATGACCATCACCTTCGTCTCCGTGCTGGTGGCCCTGCTCGTGGGCAGCATCGAGGCGCTGGGGCTGATCGGCGACAAGTGGCAGTTCCACGGCTGGATATGGAGCGCGGTGGCGCGGTTGAACGGCAACTTCGGCAGCATCGGCTACCTGATCATCGGCGTCTTCCTGGGCAGTTGGGTCATCTCGGCGGCCGTGTATCGGTTCAAGGGCTACGACCGGGCCGAAGCGCCGACGCTGGCCGAGTAGCCGCGCCGCGCGCGGCTCATGTCGCGGGCGCGGAGGGGGCTGCGCCACGCGGCCGCATGGGCGCTTCGTCGGCCACCCGCAGCACGCGTGATCCCCGGATGGCCTCACCCGATCGGAGCCACGCCAGCGCGTCGTTCGCCTCCGACAGAGGAACCTCCGACACCGTGGGCCGGAGCTCCATGCGCACCGCGGCGTCGAGAAATTCGCGCACGTCGGCGCGCGTCACGTTGGCCACGCTCTTCACGTCGCGCTCGTGCCAGAGGTGCGTGGCGTACTCCAGGCGCAGCAGTTCGGGCTGGTCGCGCGACTCCTTTCGAATGGCGTTGATCACCAGCCGGCCGCCGGGGGCCAGGTGGCCCAGGGCCTCGACCACCGGTTTCCAGGCCGGTGTCGTGTCCACGATCGCCATCATCGGCTGCGGCGGCCGGTCGGTCGTGTCGCCGGCCCAGTCGGCCCCCAATTCGAGGGCGAAAGCGCGCTCCCCAGCGCTGCGTGCAAACACGTACACCGGCGAATGCGGGTAGCGGTGGCGCGCCGTCTGCAGCATGAGGTGTCCCGACGCGCCGAACCCGGTGAGGCCGAGCGGCTGGCCGTCGGCCAGATCGGTGAGGCGCAGCGACCGCCAGCCGATTGCGCCGGCGCAGAGCAGCGGGGCCGCCGACGTGTCGGCCAGTCCGTCGGGAATCGCGTGCGCGAACGCTTCGGGCACCACGAGATACTCCGCGTATCCGCCATTCACGTCGCAGCCGGTGGCGCAAAACTCGGGACAGAGATTCTCCGTGCCCGACAGACACCAGCGGCAACGTCCGCACGCCGAATGGATCCAGGCCACACCCACCCGGTCTCCCTCATGGAACGCGACGGCGCCGGCCCCGCGCGCGACGACCCGCCCCACGACCTGATGGCCGGGGATCACAGGATATGCGGGCGCGACCAGCCGGCCTTCGGCCAGGTCGAGGTCCGTGCGGCACACGCCGCACGCCGACACGCGTACCAGCAGCTCGCGCGCCGCGGGCGAAGGGGCAGGGACCTCAGCCGCTTCGAGAGCGAGCGGATGGTCGGCGAGTGGAGCCGGATTCCGGAGCAGCATGGCGCGCATGCATGAACGATGAGGTGTAGAGCGGCTCGCGGGAACCCCGAGCGTCTCGGGGGCCAGGACGCGCACCGGCCGCGCTGGGACGTTATCTTCGAAACCGGTTCTATCGCCGCCAACGTGGAGGAATTGCCGTGACCCCATGGGTCAAGCGGCTGCTGGCCGCCAACATCATCGTCTTCTTCATCCAGCAGACCATGCCCAACGTCACGGACGCGTTCGCGTTCGTGCCGGCCATGATCTTCGTCCGCCCGTGGACCGTGGTCACGTACATGTTTCTCCACGGCGGATGGATGCACATCATCTTCAACATGATCGTGCTGTTCTTCTTCGGGCCGCGGGTGGAGCAGCGGTTGGGGTCGAAACGATTCATCACGCTGTACTTCGTGGCCGGGATTTCGGGAGCCCTCCTATCGTTCGTGCTCGCGCCGGGCGCGGCGATCATCGGCGCGTCGGCGGCGGTGTTTGGTGTGGAGACCGCGTTCGCCAAGTACTGGCCGCGCGAGTTGATCTATATCTGGGGCGTGCTCCCCATCCAGGCCATCTGGCTCATCGCCCTCACGGTGGCCTACTCCATCTGGAGCGGCATGAACGGGTCGACGAGCGGCGTGGCCGACTATGCACACCTGGGCGGCATAGCCGGCGCGTTCCTGTATCTCTTCTGGATCGACCGCCACTACGGCGCGCGGAAGTTCCGCGCCAAGGCCGTGCCCAAGGTGCCGATGGGCAAGGTGTTGGAGTGGAAGCGGGTGGATCCGACGGTGATCCACGAGGTCAATCGCGACGAGGTCAATCGCATCCTCGACAAGATCAGCGATCGCGGGATCGACAGCCTGACGCCCGAGGAGCGCGTGTTCCTGTCGAATTTCGTGCCCCCCGACGACCGGAAGCCGCCGGTATCCTGATGTAACGGGCGGTCATCCGCGCTCGCCCGGCGGTCGCTGCTCATGCGGCGTCATCGCGGCATCCGGAACCGCGACGGGTCGATGGGTACGTTCACTTCGGCTCGTTCGACCATGATGTGTTGGCCGCCGGGGCGGCCGCGTGTGTCGCTGTCGATGCGGAAGGCGATCATCACGCCGCCGATGCGCCGGTAGTCGCGGAAGTACGACTCGAACACGACCGTGTCGCCATTCACCACGCGCTCTCCGGTCCATTTGGTCTGGAGGTGCGACTGCATATCGATGAAGTACCGGTCGTGCAGCCCGTCGGCGGTGACAACGTTCAGCGCCCAGGCGGGCCGCCCATCGGCCGTGTCCACGCCGGCGGTCGTCACGTGGTTGCCTTTGGCGGCGTAGTCCACCAGCGGCCCGTCGAAATCGGCGCCCGCTTCCACGTTCCGGGCTTGGTCGGCATCCATGAGGTGGGCTACCGAATCGCCCGCGAACGGGTTGATCGTCCACGTCGTGCGTCCGTCGGATGCCTGCACCAGTGCGCGATCCCCCAGGTGGATGGACGTGCGAACGTGCAGTGGGCGTTCGAGCTCTACGGTGTCGTTTCCGGCGAGGCCGGGGCCAAGCTCGATGCGGCCGACGAGCCGTTCCGTTCGGATCGCGCGCAGGGCTGCCGGGCCGCCTCGGGCGGCGACGTTGAGCGCGATGATCGAGTCGGCGCTCTGGGCCGCGGCCCCCCGTGAGAAGACGGCTGCTGCAATGACCGCACCCAGGTGGGCGCGTCGAATGAGAGGCGACGGCATAGGCGGAATATGCGCGCCCGCCCGGTCCGATGCACGGCTGTGCCGGCGCCGTTCGGCTGGTGAATTGGCGCCGCCCTGCGCAGGTTTCCCCTCGTCCCCCCTGGCTCGCGCATTCTCCAACGGTCTCCGAATGAACCGCCTGCTTGCTGTGTCGATGCTCGCCCTGTTCGCTCCAGCCGCCGCTCGCGGGCAGCGCGCTGCGCGCCTTCCGTCCATCGAGCTTCACACTGGGCTCGTGATCACGCGGTCGGCGCGGGTCGTGCCGCGCACGTACCGCCTCGCGGCGCCCGCGTCGCTCGACTCGGCCGCGATCACGATTCGCGGTGACGACGTGACGGTGGACTTCGCCGGTGCCCGGCTCGAAGGCACGGACCCGAACGGCGACCCCGACCTCGCCATCGGCGTGGCGGTGCGCGTCGAAGGTGGACGCAACGTCCGCATCCTCCACGCGCACATCCGCGGGTACAAGGTGGCGGTCCTGGCCCGTGGCACGCACGGGCTGACGCTCACCGGCAATGACCTGAGCTACAACTGGAAGCCGCGCCTGTACAGTCTCGTAGAGCATGAGAGCCTGCTCGACTGGCTCGACTTCCACCACAATGACAAGGACGAGTGGCTGCGCTACGGCGCGGGGGCGTACCTGGCCGACGTGAGCGGCGGTGAGTTGAGCGGCAATACCGCCGAGCAGGAGATGAACGGTGTGATGCTCGTGCGCAGCGACCACCTGCGCATCCACGACAACTCCTTTTCCTACAACTCCGGGCTCGGGCTCGGGTTGTACCGCTCGTCGCACAACACCGTGCTGCACAACCGCATCGACTTCGACGTACGCGGGTACAGCCACGGGTTCTACCGTCGCGGGCAGGACTCGGCGGGGCTGCTGCTCTACGAGCAGAGCGACAGCAATGTGGTGGCGTACAATTCCGTGACGCACGGCGGTGACGGGCTTTTCCTGTGGGCCGGCCAGAGCACGATGGACACCGGCGCCGGGGGCGCCAACGACAATCTCTTTTTCGGGAACGATTTCAGCTTTGCGCCCACGAATGGCATGGAGGCGACGTTCAGCCGCAACGCCTTCATCGGCAACCGTGTGGCGGGCAGCGACTATGGGCTGTGGGGTGGCTACAGCCACGACTCCAAGGTCGTGGGCAACTGTCTGCTCGGGAACCGCAACGGCATCGCCATCGAGCACGGGCAGAACAATGTCGTCGCCGACAATCACATCGTCGGCGGTACCACCGGGCTTTGGCTGTGGGCAAACTTTCCCGAAGCGGCCGACTGGGGCTATCCCAAGCATCGCGATACGCACAGCCGCGACTATGGCGTGACCGGCAACGTGTTCGCCGGGCAGCGCGTGGCACTCCGGTTGGCGAACACGGCCAACGTCGTGGCTACCGGCGACACGTTCGTGGGCGTCGACACGACCGCGGTGCTGACGGACACCAGTAACTACCGGTTCGCCGGCAACACCGAGACACCGGGGGGCGCCAAGCTGGCCGATGCCGAGCGGGCGGTGTGCGATCCGCGGGATCTGGTTTCCGGGGAGTACGCGCGGTTGGCGCCCGCCGCGCCGGCCGCGCAGCGATCGGTGCCGCGATCGACTCTCACGCGCCGCGACCGCGCGGCCATCGTGGTGGGCCAGTGGGGGCCGTACGACTGGCGGTCGCCCAAGCTGTGGCCGGTGGACAGCGCGCACGCGGCGCCGCTGCGGCTCGCCGTGCTCGGCCCCGCCGGTCGCTGGAAGCTCGTCTCTTCCAGCGGCGTGGCGCAGCTGTCCAGGAACAGCGGGCGCACCGGGGACACGCTGACCGTGACGCCGACGGCGGATTCGGGCGCGGATTGGGACGTGACGCTCGAGTACCGGGGCGCCGCCACGGTCTCGCCCCGCGGCCTGCGCCGCGCGGCCGGTCAGCCATATCAGTTCAGTTATGGCCGCTACGAGCCGGTCGCCGACTGGACCGCCCGCTTCTTCACCTGGAGCGACAGCACCGATCCGCGGAGCAAGCCCGAGGCCTTCGCGGCGCTGCTCCGGTCGGCTCCGCTGCTCACGCGCCACGAATCGCGGCTGGATTACGAGTGGTACGGGCCGGCGATCAAGGCGCTCCCGGTGGAACGGTGGGCGCTGGAGGCGACCGCGGCCGTCGCGCTCCCGCCCGGCCGGTACACGCTGCGCACGATCAGCGACGACGCCGTTCGGGTGTGGGTGGACGACTCGCTCGCCATCGACCACTGGCAGCCGCACGAGTCCGCCCTCGACGCCGCGCCGCTCGCGGGCGGCCGGCACACGATCCGGGTGCAGTACTATCAGGTCGATGGGTGGACGGAGTTCCGGCTCGACATCCTGCGCGGCTCGCTGGCTTTCGCGCCGCCGCCGGGGGAGTAGACGAGCCAGCGCGGAGCCGCCCGCCGGAACACGCTCCCGCCGCCTTGGCGGGGGCGCGCCGGTCAGGGGCCGGGGTACGTCGTCAGCGCCGCCCGGAGCGGCGCGAGCGTGGCCGGCGCTCCCGTGATCAGCCCCGCCGGGAATCGCCGGTAGCTGAGGATGTCCTTGTAGATCGGGTCCCCCTTGTACCAGTCGGGGGTCATGCCGGCCAGATATTGCAGCCGCAGGTTCCGGTCGAGATTGATCTGCGCGTCCGCGAGCCACGGTCTGAGGTCGGCAGCATTTCCGGCGTAGGTCTCGAGCAGGTCCTCCACCGTGTAGAACCCCACATCGGCGAGCGACGCGGCGACGAATTGCATGTCGGGGCGGCTGAGGCGCGCCTGCAGCGAATCGACGTTCAACTGCAGGGGCCCTGCCTGCCCCAACAGCACCAGGTCGTAGCCCCGGCCCTGGTCGGTGTTCCCCCAGATGGTGCCGTTGGGGAATACCCGGAAGAAGGTGGCGATCTCACTCTTCACCGCGGCTTCGTTGCTCTCGTACAGCGGCACCCATTGCGTGACGAGGCCGCCCGGGTTCAGGTGCTGCTTCACCAGCTCGAAGTACTGCTGCGTGTAGAGCGTGGCCGCCCCCTTCACCCACGGGTGAATGGGGTCGGACGTGATGATGTCGTATTTCGCGTCGGTGGTCAGGATGAAGTGCCGCGCGTCGTCGTAGGTGATCGTCACGCGCGGGTCGTGGAGCACGTTGAAATTCTGCTGCGCGAAGTACGGCCCGATGTTCGGGGGAATGAGCGCTTCGATTTCGCAGATCCGTTCGGTGGCCACGCTCGGGAAGGGCAGCAGAGAACCGGCGGTGACGCCGGCTCCGAACCCGACCACCAGCACCGATCTCGGGTCGGGCTGGAACAACGCCGGTAGGCTGCCGAGCATCCGCTGCAGGCGCATGTCCTGCGGTTCGGTCGACGCTTCCACCTTGCCGCTCACGTGGAAGTTTCGCACGCCGTTGGGTTCCTCGGACACTCCGATCGACGCGTTGCGCCCCTCGCCGCGGTACAGCTCCTTGACTTCGTTCAGCCGCCAGGGCATCTGGCGCCCGTAGGCGATCAGCTCGAACGGAATGCGCGGCGTGGTCCACACCAGCGCGCCGGCCACGGCCACCGCCCCGCTGAACGCCGCGGTCCTCCCCAATCCCGCCGCTCGCGGCACGACGAACGGCAGCAGCAGGAGCCCGCCGCCGCCCGCCGCCGCGACCATCAATGCCCGCTGCGCGTTCTGCGTGCCGAGCATCGGCACGAGAAAGATGCTGAACGCCAGCGACCCGAGGATCGCGCCCACGGTGTTCGCGGCGTACACGCCGCCCACCAGTCGACCGGGATCTTGCCCGGGCTCGGCCACCGCACCGAGCGCCAGCGGGAAGCTCGCGCCCCACAGCAACGCGGCCGGGAGTACGGTCCACAGCGCCCGCGCGAAGTCGATCTCGAACGTGAACCGCGGGCTGGGCGACAGCCCCGGGTCCACCGGCCAGTAGGGAAGCGCGCGGGCGATCATGTAGGCCGACCAGGCCACGCACGCCACGATCAGCACCTGGCATATGCCCAGGGCGACCCTGGCCGAGATCCGGCTCCGTGCCATGGCCGCGCCGGCGCTGCTCCCCACGCCGATCCCGATCAGGAACACCGCGAGTATTATAGAAAAAGTATAAGTCGTTCCGCCCAGGAGGAGCGACAGCAGCCGCGTCCACACGACCTCGGCGCCGAGCGCCGCGAATCCGCTGAGCCCGATCACCACGTACACCGGCCACGCGCGGCGCACGAACGTCGCACCCCCCGCCGGGTCTTCGCCGCTCGGGCCGGCGTCGTGCACCGTGAGACGCGACAGCCCCACCGCCAGCGCCGCGACCACCAGGTTGATGACCGCCGCCACGTACGTGGCGGTGGGCATGTCGTGCACGCGCAGCAGGTAGAAGCCGGCGAGCAGCGACCCGACCACGGCCCCGGCCGTATTGCCGCCGTAGAAGAAGCCCAGCCATGCCACGCCCTGGGGCGTGGTCTCGATCCATCGCGCGATCGCCGGGAGCGACGCCCCCATGAGGATCGTGGGGGGCAGCAGGCACACCGCGCAGAGCAGCGCCCGCGTGATCACCCCCCACACCCCCTGGCCGGCCATCGCGGTGTACACGCCGCCCGCGTAGGGCAGCACGAACAGCACGAGCACGCCGATCGCGCCGATGCCCAGTTCGAGAGCCGCGTACACGATCAGCGGGTGCCGGCGCGGCGATACGTAGCGCGGCAGCGCCAGGCTGCCGATGCACATGCCGCCCATGAACGTCCCGAGCAGCACCCCCATCGACACGGCCGTGGACCCGATCACCAACTGTAGCAGCTGGAACCAGACGATTTCGTAGATCAGCGCCGCGCAGCCGCTGCCCACGAAGAGGACGAGCAGCAGCGGGAGAAACCGGCGGGACTTCACGGCTGCGCGCCCCCCGCGATGACGGACTGCAGGGCCTGCAGCGTGCGCGGCGACCCGACGAACAGATGATCCGGGTACCGGCGGTACCGCAGCATCTGCGCGTAGATCGCTTGCTGATCGTACTCGTTGAGGCTGAGGCCGGCCAGATACTGCAGGCGAAGATTACGGTCGTGATTGATCTGCGCGTCCTGCAGCCATGGGGCCAGCATTGGCCCGGTCGCGGCGAACGTCGAGAACAGATCCGTCGCCGAGTAGAAGCCGATCTCACTGAGCGAACGCGCCACGGGCGCAAAGGCCGGCGTCTCCAGCCGCTGCTCGATCGCATCCACGTCGATCGTGAGCGGCTCCACCGAGCCCACGAGCACCATGTCGTAGCCGCCGCCGTTGTACGTATTGCCGAAGACGATCCCGTTGGGGAACGCCTTCATGAACGTCGCCACCTCGCTCTTCACCGCGTCGACGTTGCTCTCGTACAGCTGCACGAACAGCGTCACCACGCCGCCGGGATTGAGATGCTGCTTCACGACGTTGAAGAATTCTTCCGTGTAGAGTGTGGCCGCACCCTTCACCCACGGATCCAGCGGGTCGGAGGTCACGGCGTCGAACTTCTGATCGGTGGTGAGGATGAAGTGGCGGGCGTCGTCGATCACCACGTTGACCTTCGGGTTGGCCACGACGTTGAAGTTGTACGCCGCGAAGTACTTCGACACGACCTTGGGCACCAGCGGCTCGATCTCGGCGATCGTCTCGTGCTGCACGCGCGGATCTACGGACACCGCCCCCGCCGTGACCCCGGCGCCACACCCGATCACCAGCACCGACGCGGGATTGGCCGGCAGCAGCGTGGTCAGATGGCCGAGCATGCGTTGCAGCCGCATGTCCTGCGGCTCGCTGGACGCCTGCACCTTGCCGGCATTGTGATAGTTGAGCACGCCGTCGGGCATCCGCGATACCGCGACCGACGAATTCATCCCCTCGCCCACGTACAGGATCTGTCCGTCGAACGGCAGCCAGGTCACCATCCACCGGCCGTATGCCACGAGCAGCCCGGGCTCGGGCGACACGGTGAACGCCAGCCAGATGGAGACCGCCACCACGCCGGCGCCGGCCAGGGCGCCCGACCGGCGCATCCGGAGCCGAGCCGGAACGCCGGACAGCACGGGTACGAGCATCAGCAGCGCGCTCATCGCCGCTACCGCGATCATCACGCGCTGCGAATTCTCCGTGCCGATCCACGCGATGAGCAGCAGACTCGACGCCAGCGCTCCGACGATCGCGCCCACGGTGTTGGCCGCGTACACGCGGCCCACGAGCCGGCCGCCGTCGCGCTCGCCCGATCCCACGCCCGCCAGCGCCAGGGGAAAGCTCGCCCCCCACAGCAGCGCCGCGGGGAGCACCACCCACAGGCAACGCACGAGGTCGATCTCGAACGTGAACCGCGGACTGCTCGCCAACCCGGGATTCACCGGCCAGTAGGGCAGCATGCGGGTCAACGCGTACGCCGCCCACGCGATCGCCGCCACCAGCAGCGCCTGGCACCACCCGAGCGCGGCCCTGGCGTTCGCCGTGGAGCGCGCCATCACGGCGCCCACGCTGCTGCCGATGCCAATGCCCACCAGGAACGCGGCGACAATTAGGGAAAACGTATAGGTCGTGGCGCCCAGGAGCAGCGTCAGGATGCGCGTCCACACCACCTCGGCGGCGAGCGCCGTGGCCCCCGATAGCCCGATGGTCAGGTACACGAGCCCGGCGCCCGGCACGGCGGCGGGCGCCGCCTGGTCCGTCGGCTCGGCCGGCGGGGAGTGCGGGGTGACCATGGAGAGCGCGAACCCCGACATCGCCACGAAGGCGTTGATCGCCACCGCCACGTACGTCGCCGTCGCCATGTCGTACACGCGCAACAGATAGAAGCCGGCCAGGAGACTGCCGAACACGGCGCCCGCCGTGTTGCCGCCATAGAAGAATCCCAGCCACGAGACCCCGACCGGCGTCGTCTCCACCCAACGCGCGATGGCCGGCAGCGTCGCTCCCATCAACAGCGTGGGCGGCAGCAGGCAGATCGCGCTCACCACCCCCCGCAGGAACAGGCCCGACATGCCGTGGGCCGCGATCGACGTATAGATGCCGCCAGCGTACGGAAGCCCGTACAGGATGAGAATGCCGAACACGCCGATCGCCGCCTCGAGGGCCGCATATACCCGCAGCGGATGGCGCCGGGTCGAGATCACACGCGACAGACCGAGACTGCCGATGCACATACCGCCCATGAACGTCCCGAGCAGCACGCCCAGCGACACGGCCGACGATCCGATGTTGAGCGACAGCATCTGGAACCAGACGATCTCGTAGATCAGCGCCGCGCACCCGCTGCCGACGAACAGGACGAGCAGCAACGGGAGGTTGCGTGGCGCTGAAGCGGCTGGCGCACGGGCGTCGAGCGGTTGCGCGCGCGGGGACATGGAAGCCTCGGGACGGGGAGCGGGCGGGAGCGGGGCGGGAAACCGATTCGCGTGGGAAAAGCTGCTGGTCATACGCGCCCGCGTCCAGCGGCGTTGGCGCGCGGAACGTCGAATTCGCGCCCGGCGGGTTCCGCAGGCCGTTCGCCGGAGATACTGTGCAGCGTCCCCAATCTCGATCGAGGTACGGCATGCCCGCGCCGGTCAACCTGCAGGAACTCGAGGCCCTCGCCCGCGAGCGGCTCCCCCAGATGGTGTACGACTACTACGCGGGCGGCGCGAACGACGAGCTGACCATCGACGACAACCGGCGCGCTTGGGAGGCCATCCGTCTTCGGCCGCGGGTGCTGGTGGACGTGAGCAACGTCGATCCGTCCACCACGATCCTCGGCCGGCACGTCGCGATGCCGCTCCTCACGGCGCCCTGCGGCTTCAACGGCCTGGCCCATCCCGAGGGCGAACGGGCCGTGGCCCGCGCGGCCGCCGGCGCCGGCGTGATCCAGGTGGTGAGCACGGTCGCGACCACCTCGCTGGAGGATGTGGCCGCGGCGGTGGCCGGGCCGCGTTGGTTCCAGCTCTATTGCTACCGTGACCGCGAGGTCACGCGTTCGCTCGTCCAGCGGGCCGAGGCGGCGGGCTACGAGGCACTCTGCGTGACGGTGGACGTGCCGTATCTGGGCCGCCGCGAGCGCGAGGTCCGCGACGGCTTTCGCCTTCCACCCGGCGTGACGCTCACCAACCTGGAACCCTACGCGGTGGCCGAGATGGCGGTTGCCGAGCGCGATTCGGCGCTGCGGAAATACGTGAATGCGCTCTGGGATCCGGGCCTGAACTGGACGGCGATCGAGTGGCTGCGGTCCATCACCACGCTGCCGCTGGTGTTGAAGGGAATCCTGGCGGGCGACGATGCGCGGTTGGCGGCTGACCATGGCGCCGCGGGTTTGATCGTGTCGAACCATGGCGGACGCCAGCTCGACGGCTCGGTGTCCACCGTGTACGCGCTGCGCGACGTGGTGGAGGCCGCCGGCGACCGGCTCGAGGTGCTGGTGGACGGCGGGATCCGCCGCGGGTCACACGTGGTGGCCGCGTTGGCCATGGGAGCGCGCGCGGTGCTCATCGGGCGGCCGTACCTGTGGGGGCTGGCGGTGAACGGCGAGGACGGCGTGCGCCGCGTGCTCGACGACTTCCGCAATGAGATCGTGCTGGCCATGGCGCTGTGCGGGCGAGCGACCGTGGCGGACATCGACCGCTCGCTGATCGCAGGGTAGCCCGACCGCATCGCGCACGCTTTCGCGCCGTTGACGGCCAGGGTAACGTTCAGGCCGCATGTCCACCGCACTCGAGGTTCAGGGTCTCTCCGTCGGCTTCGGCCAGGAGCGCGTGCTCAGGGACCTGAGCTTCACGGTCACGGCCGGGAGCACACTCGCCATCATCGGGCCCAACGGGGCGGGCAAGACGGTGCTGTTCCGCGCGCTCATCGGCACGGTTCCCTACGAGGGGACCGTGCGGTGGGCGCCGGACACGCGCATCGGCTACGTGCCGCAGAAGCTGGACATCGAGCGCGATCTCCCGCTCACCGGTCGGGATTTTCTCCGGGCCAAGGCCAAAGTCGCCGGCGTACCGCGGGATGAGATCGCCCGGGTGCTCTCGGCGGTGAGTCTGGACGGCGGGGCCGCGGACCGCCCGATCGGGACGCTGTCAGGCGGGCAGTTCCAACGCCTGCTCGTGGCTTTTGCGCTCATGGGCCGTCCCACGGTGTTGCTTTTCGACGAGCCGACGGCGGGAGTCGATCCGCCCGGCGAGGAGAGCATCTACGCGCTGTTCCGCCAGCTGCAGCGCAAACACGGGTTCACGCTGCTTCTCATCTCGCACGAACTGAACCTCGTATATCGGTACGCCGATCAGGTGCTCTGCCTCTCGCAGCGCGAAGCGTGCGTGGGTCCGCCGATCGAGGTGCTGACCACCGAGCGGCTGCAGGCGATGTACGGGGCACAGATGAAATTTCACGTGCACGAACACCACGAAGGCCGTGCCGACACCTAGCGAACTCGTCCTTCCGCTCAGCATGGCGGTCGCCGCGGGCCTCGTCGGGTCGGTGGCGGTGATGCGCCGGATGACGCTGGCTGCCGACGCCATCTCGCACATCGCGCTCCCCGGGGTCGGTCTGGCGCTCCTGCTGCGCTTCGACCCGGTGTTGGGTGCGCTTGGGGCACTGCTCGTCGGCGCGTTCCTCGTGTGGGGGGTGGAACGTCAGACGCGCATTCCGACGGAAGCGATCATCGGGGTGGTGTTCTCGCTTGCGCTCGCGATCGGCAGCATGATGGCATCGGGCGAGCAGCTGATCGATGCGCTGTTCGGCGCCCCGCAAAGCTTGGGGCAAACCGAACTCGTCCTGGGGGGCGTCGCGGCGGTACTCGTGATCGCCTTCATGCTGTGGGCGCGCAGCGAGCTCGTGATCGCACTGGTCTCGCCCGATCTGGCGCGGACCGCCGGGGTGCGGGTGGCGCGCGTGGAACTGATGTTCCTGATGGCGTTCGCGCTCACGGTGGCATTGGGGCTCCGCTATCTCGGCGTCCTCCTTATGGGGTCGCTCATAATCATCCCGGCCGCCACCGCCAAGCAGCTCGCCCGGAGCCTGGACGGCATGCAGTGGTGGTCGGTGGGACTGGCCGTGTTCGCCATGCTTGCCGGGTCGCTGGGCGGCCCTCTGCTCGGGGTCGCGACGGGCCCGCTGACCATCGTCGTGGCGGCGGCCGTGTTCTTCATGAGCCTGGTGACGCGCCGGGCCGGTTGAGGCGCGGCGACGTTCGGCGAAAAATGGATTAGATTCCAAGGGTGCAGGCGCTCCTCCACACGGCTGATGGGGCGCCCTGCCCGCGCCGCCCCCGGGCGGCCGCCGTTCCCAGCCGCGGACAACCCCCAGTGAGCAGCTTCAAAGTCGAGCAACGCCGCATACTCCACCGCGGCCGCCAGTTCCACTTCGTGTCGTACGACGCCGTCCCGGCCAACGAACGGAAGGGCGAGGCCGCCGTGCCCGCCCAGTGGTACCTGATGAGCGAGGGCAAGCGCTACCAGGCGATCCCCGTCGAGAAGGGCCAGGATCCCGAGGAACTCGACCGCGAGCTCGTTCGCTGGCTGGGGCGCGAGATCTTCGATGCGGTCGACGCCGAGAACCGGGCGCGATTGCATTAGGTATCATGCCTGATGGCCGAAGCGGCGCGCCCTCGGGCGCGCCGCTTCGCCTATCTACGCATCGAATCCCGGCGCCTATCCGTTGGGATCCCAGGTCGGAATCCGTCCCGGTGTCCAGGGCGCGCCTGCCGCCTCGGCCGCGGCTTCGAGCCGCGCGAGATCGACGTTGATGAACTGCCGAAGCCGGGCGAGGATGGCTCCGAACTGCGCCGCCACGACATCGTACTGGTGCTTCTGCGTATTGGTCGCATCCTCGAGCGTCGAATACCAGATGCCGTCGGTGGCATCGCTCAACCGGTCGAGGAGCGACGGCGGCGTCGGCTCGCTGTAGCGGGCCTTGGTGTTGTCGCCGCCCAGCGATTCCTGGATCGCGCGCAGCGTATCCTCGAGCGCCCGGGCACGACCCATGAGTGAATCCGTGGGCGCCGACGTCCGCGCCAGCGCCCGCTGCAGCGCCTGCAGCCGGTTGGCCGCCTCGCCCGCGGCCGCATTGGCGCCCAGCACGGCGCGTTGGAGTCTGGCGGTCTTCTCCTGGAACGCGACGACGGCCGCCGAACGCGGTGTGTCCTGACCGTCGAGCATGTACACATCGAAGCTCTGCGCGGTGGCGAGCGGCGTCTCCACGCCGTCCACGAGTTTGGCCATGGCCACGTGGTAGGTGCCAGGGGCCACGAATGGCCCGGTGCCACCGCCGTTCCCCGTTCCGCCCGCGGTCACCGGCAGCACGCTGGGATACCGGAGGTCCCACGCCACGCGCTGCACCCCCGCCTTGGGCGCCTCCATGAGCCGCCGCACCACGCGCCCTTCGGCGTCGGTGATCGTGAAGATCAACTGCGGCGGCTGCTCCTCGTTCTCCGCCTTGAGGGAATCCCACGGTGGGTAGAACACATCCTCACTCTTCTTCGCGGCGGCCTTCTCGGCGGCCTGGCGAATCTCCTTCCGCGTCTTGATCGCATCCTTGAGATAGTACGTGAACACCGCGCCGAAGGGCGGGTTGGGCGCGCGATAGAAGTTGCCGCCGCGCGAATCGCCGAGCGGGCTGGTCTGCATGTACAGCGGCGCACGCTTCACGGGCAGCAGCGCGGCGTCCGATGCGAGCACGGCCGGCGTGAGTTCGCGCAGCGGCGCGATGTCGTCCAGGATGTAGTAGCCGCGCCCGAACGTGGCCGCGACCAGATCGTCTTCCCGCTTCTGGACCACCAGGTCGCGGACGGGGATCGTGGGCAGGCCATCTTTCAAGCGCGTCCAGTGCTGCCCGCCATTCGCGGTGTAAAACAGGCCGAATTCGGTCCCGACGAAGAGCAGCTGTGGATCCTTCGTGTCTTCGATGATCGTGTACGCCGTTCCCCGCTCGGGCAAGTCACCTGTGATCGACGTCCAGGTCTTGCCCAGGTCGGTGCTCTTGAGCAGATACGGCTTGTAGTCGCCCGCCTTGTGATTGTCGAACGCGGCGTACACGGTATTCACGTCGAACGCCGACGGCGTGAGGCGCGAGACGAACGTCGTGTCGGGCACGCCGGGAAAGTGATCGAGCTTCCGCCACGTCCCGCCGTCGTCCTCGCTCACCTGAATGAGCCCGTCGTCCGTGCCCACCCAGAGCAGGCCGGCCTTGATCGGCGACTCGCCGATCGTCACGATGCTGCCGTAGAACGACGTCGACGTGTTCTTGTCCAGCGCGTCCACGCCCCATACGCGTCCCATCATCTTGAGCTTGTTGCGATCGATCTGCCGCGACAGGTCGGGGCTTACCGGCCGCCAGGTGTCGCCGCGGTCGTCGCTCTGCCAGAGGATCTGAGAGCCGAAATAGAGCCTGGTGTGTGAATGCGGACTGATGATCAACGGCGCGTCCCAGAACCAGCGGAGCGCCGGCTGTCCCGGCTCCGGTTGCGGGATGATGTCGACGTTCTCCCCCGTCTTGAGATTGAACCGCGACAGCCCGCCGTTCTGGTACTGGGCGTATACCGTGTTCGGATCTTCGGGGTCGACTTGCGATTGGAAGCCGTCGCCACCCTGCGTGAAGAACCAGTCGGAATTGACGATGCCGTACGACGCCTGTGTTCGCGACGGTCCGCCAACGGACGCGTTGTCCTGCGTACCGCCGTACACGTGGTAGAAGGGCAGCGCGTTGTCCACCGCCACCCGGTAGAACTGGGCCAGCGGCAAGTTGCCGAAGAACTTGTACGTGCGCCCGCGGTCGAAGCTCTCGTACAGCCCGCCGTCGCAGCCGATGAGCAGGTGGTCGGAGTTGGCCGGATCGATCCACACGACGTGGTTGTCCACGTGCTTGTCCTTCTCCCCAACGGCGCGGAACGTGCGGCCGGCGTCGTCGGTCACCTGCGTCATGAAATCTCCGGCATACACGCGGTCCACGTCGTTGGGATCGGGGTAGATGCGGCCGTAGTACAGCCCCACCGAATTGTACCCGCTCATCTTGGTCCAGCTCACGCCGTCGTCGGTGGAACGATAGAATCCGCCTCCCTCGCCCGCCTCGACCATCGCGTACACGATGTCCGGATCCTGCGGGGCCACGGCGAGCCCGTAGCGCCCCACGTCGTCGCCGGACGGAAGCCCCGCGGTGATCTTCTTCCACGTCTCGCCGCCATCGGCGCTGCGCCAGAGCGCCGACTCCGGGCCGCCGGCGATGTAGCCCCATTGCCGGCGATATCGTTGCCAGGTGGCCGCGATGAGCAAGTCAGGATTGCGCGGGTCGAGGGCAACATCGGCCACGCCCGCCCACTCGCCGTTGCCCAGGATCTTCTTCCACGTCTTGCCGCCATCGGTGGTCTTGTACAATCCGCGGTCGCCGCCGGCACTGTACAGCGGTCCCTGGGCCGCCACGTACACCACGTCCGAATTTCGTGGATCGATGAGGATGCGTCCGATGTGCTCGGAGTTCTTGAGCCCGACGTTCGTCCACGTGCGGCCGCCGTCGTCCGATTTGTACACGCCGTCGCCGTAGGCCACCGACCGCTGCGCGTTGTACTCGCCCGTGCCCACCCATACCACGTTGGGATTCTTGGGATCGAGCGTCACCACACCGATCGAGTACACGGGCTCGTCGTCGAAGATCGGGGTCCACGTCGTGCCCGCGTTCTCGGTCTTCCAGAGACCGCCCGACGCGGTCCCGATATACCACATCGACTTGTCGCGCGGATTGACGGCGATGTCGGTGATGCGACCCGAGATCATCGCCGGCCCGATCGAGCGCAGCTTGAGACCTGCCAACGACGGGCCGGCGTGCGCCGAGTCGGGGGCGGCGTCCGCGGTCTTGCCGGCGCGCTGCGCGGCGGCCTGATGCAGGGGCAGGAGGGAGGCCGCAGCGAGGCCGGCGGCGGCGAGAAAGCGCGAAGTGCGTTGATGGATATTGAGCATGTCCGTGCGAAGTGAAGGTCGGGCTGAAGTTACCCCGCGCCGCGGGGATGGAAAGGAGGCGACTGGGGCGGGTGCCGTCGCGCGGGCGCCGCTATGGCGCGGCGACCCGTGGGGGCTAACTTTTCGAGAAGATATCCACCGCGAGCCGTCATGCCGGACACGCACGCTCCCACAGTCGGGGCACCGTCGAGCACTCCGCGCGGATTCCCGAAGGCCTTCGCCGCGGTCGCGCTCGTGATCTACACCGTCGACTTCCTCGTCGCGCGCTCACCGGCGGCGCCGCGGCACGGCATCATACTGGGCATTCCGCTCGGAGTGACCCTCGACCTGACGCTCGTCGTTTCCGCGCTGTATTGGCTGCTCGTGATCCGGCCCGCCGGCGCGTCGGCCGCGCGCGTGATCGCGGCGTTCATGCTCAGCCTGCTCGGCGCGCGCCTCGTGTTGCGCCCCGACCAGCGGGAGTATCTGCTCTACGCGCGATTCCTGGTGGCGCCCTTCGAACTGGCGCTGATCGCGTACGTGGTCGTGAAGGTACGGCGCGCCACGCATGGCTTCCGCGGCACTGCGCCGGACGCCGACGTTCCGGAACGCATCGTCGCGGCACTCAGCAGTGCGTTTCCCTATCGCGTGGTGGGCCAGATCCTCGCCACCGAATTGACGATCGGCTTTTATGCGCTGTGTTCATGGCGCCGCCGGCCGCACGCGCCCGCCGGCTCGCAGGGATTCTCGTTTCACCGGAAGACGGGACTCCTCGCGCTCTATTGGGCCGTGATCGGGGTGTGCGTCGTCGAACTGTTCGTGGTGCACCTGGTCGTCCGCGCGTTCAGCCCGCGGACGGCGTGGATTCTGTCCGCGTTCAGCGCGCTCGGCGTGATCTGGCTGGTCGGCTTCGTCCGCGCCATGGTGCTGCGCCCGGTGCTGGTGACCGCGAGCGGCATTGTCGTGCGCAGCGGCGTTCAGTGGACGCTCGACGTTCCATTCTCCGCCATCCAGCGCTTGGATGCCGGGCGCGTGACGGCCCCCGTGCGCCACGCACCGGCGTGTCTCCGGGTGGGCGGTGCCGCCCCGCCGAGCGTGCGGATCGACCTCGGCGAGCCACTCGTCGCCGCCGGCGCGTACGGACGGACGAAGCGGGTGAAGACGATCACCCTCACGCTGGACGACGCCCCGGCCTTCGCCAAGGCCGTCCACGCACGACGCGGGGCAGAGGCATGATACGTTCGGCGCGCCACCTGCTGCGGCCCGCCGCGTGCGATCCGCTCCCCCACCCGGCCTGAGCGCCGGGCGGCGCTCAGCGGTTGAGCGCCGCCATGGCCGTGGTTTGATACCGCTCGCCCGCCACCGCATGCCGCGGGAACGCGGACTCGATCGCTGCGAGATCGGCCGGCGTGAGCACGAGGTCCACCGCGGCCACGTTTTGCTCCAGATACTTCACGCGCTTGGTGCCCGGGATGGGCACGATGTCGTCGCCCTGCGCCAGGACCCAGGCCAGTGCGAGTTGCGCCGCCGTGCATGCCTTGGCCCGGGCCATCGTCTGCACACGCGCCACGAGCGCCAGATTCTGCTGGAAGTTCTCGCCCTGGAACCGCGGCTGGATGCGCCGGAAGTCGTCGGCCGCGAAATCGTCGGGACTCTTGATCTCGCCACTCAGGAAGCCGCGGCCCAGCGGGCTGTACGGTACGAAGCCCACGCCCAGCGCGCGACAGACCGCGAACAAGCCGTCCTCGGGGTCGCGGGTCCACAGGCTGTACTCGCTCTGCAGTGCCGTGATGGGATGTACGGCGTGCGCGCGGCGCAGCGTGTCGGCCGATACTTCGGACAGGCCAACGTGTCGCACCTTGCCCGCCTCGACCAACCGCTTCATCGCGCCCACCGTGTCCTCGATGGGCGTCTTGGTGTCCGAGCGGTGCAGATAGTAAAGGTCGATGTAGTCGGTATTCAGCCGTTTGAGGCTCGCGTCGCAGGCCCGCTGGCAGTATGCAGGAGAGGCGTCGAATCCGCGGTATGCCGGATTGGCGGCGTCGCGAACGATCCCGAATTTGGTGGCGACGACCACCGACCGGCGGCGCGCCCCGAGCGCGCGCCCGAGCAATTTCTCGTTCGCGCCCGACCCGTACATGTCGGCCGTGTCGAAGAACGTGATGCCCAGGTCGAGCGCTCGCTCGATCGTGGCGAGCGACTCCGCTTCGTCGCGCGGTCCATAGAAGTCGCTCATCCCCATGCATCCGAGTCCGATCGCGGACACGTCGAGCTGGGCCAGTTTCCGGCGTTGCATCGGTCACTCCCCGTCTGGTCTCCGGATCAAGCTAACGAGCGGGTGGCGGCTGGGGCGGCCGTCCGCCCGGTTCAACGATCCGGCGTCGTCGCGTGTATACAGGTCGAACCCCAATTCCAGTGCGATCGCGGTCCGGATTCGTCCCATTTCCGTTGACCAGTTCGTTCTTCGTCGGAGGATCTCATGCGTCGATTCATGCTGGCGATCGCCATCCTGGCCATCGTTCCGAGCCTCAGCGTTGCCCAGCGGGGGGGCGGCCGGAGCGGAGGCGGTCGCCGCACCACGGATCGGTTCGGCAGCGGCGAAGCGGCGACCGTTCCTGCCATCTCGCGCCAGGAACTGGCCGACCTCGACCCCCTCGCGATCCTGCTGGACAAACGCCGCGATCTGAAATTGACGGACGACCAGACGGCGAAGCTCGAGGCGATGAACGGACAGCTGATCGACGCACAGCGACCGCCGTTCCACGCCCTCGACTCGCTGAACGTCGAGTTGGCGAACCTGGGTTCCGACCTCTCGTCCGACGACCAGGCCCACGCGCGCACGCTCAATGTGCTGTCGCGGATGATTGCCAGCGCCACCCGGCAGCGGTACGACTCGGTGGAGACCGTGGCGCGCGCCCTGATGACGGACGATCAGAAGAAGGCGGCGGACGACGTGCTCAAGGATTCGCACGACCGAATGGAGCGATTGGTCCAGCGGGGGCGGAGCACCGGAAACGAGTGACGCGGACCGCCCCGCGAGGACGGCGAGGCGGCGGCTCGGCATCTGACCCGGCCGATGTCGGGCGCGACCCGACGCCCCTGTTCACTTTCCCTGACTGACGGACGGGGGTTCCCTGTCGAGGTTGCGCAGAGCGGCCGCGCGTCGTTCGGCGCGCAGCCTGCGCCCATTCGTTCAGAGGACTGTCCATGACCACGCGCAGCTGGGCCGAGCCCTGGAAGATCAAGGTCGTCGAGCCCATCAAGATGACCGACCGTCGCGACCGCGAGCGCGCCATCCGCGATGCCGGCTACAACACGTTTCTCCTCCGCTCCGAAGACGTCTACATCGATCTGCTCACCGACTCGGGCACGAGCGCGATGTCGGACCGCCAGTGGGCGGGGATGATGCTGGGTGACGAAGCGTACGCGGGCTCGCGCAATTTCTACCATCTTGAGCGCGCCGTGCGCGACTATTACGGCTACGAACACATCATTCCCACGCACCAGGGCCGGGGCGCGGAGCACATTCTGTCCCGCGTGCTCATCAAGCCTGGCGATCACGTGGCGGGCAACATGTACTTCACCACCACGCGGGCGCACCAGGAGCTCGCCGGCGCGACCTTCCACGACGTGATCATCGCCGAGGCCCATGACCCGCGGTCGGAACATCCGTTCAAGGGCGACATCGACCTCACCAAGCTGGCGGCCCTCGTCGATGAGGTCGGGGCCGCCCGCATGCCGTATGTGTCGGTGGCGGCCACGGTCAACATGGCGGGTGGGCAGCCGATCAGCCTCTCCAATCTGAAAGCGGTCTTTGAATTTGCTCATGCGCGCGGCATCCTCGTGATCCTCGACGCCACGCGGGCGGTGGAGAACGCCTGGTTCATCCAGCAGCGGGAACCGGGCCAGCGCGACCGCACGGTGGCCGAGATCCTGCTCGACCTGTGTCATTATTCCGATGGCGCCACGATGTCGGGCAAGAAGGACAGCCTGGTGAATATCGGGGGCTGGCTGGCACTCCGCGACGATGGCCTGGCCGAGAAGGCGCGGAACCTGGTTGTCCTGTTCGAGGGACTGCACACGTACGGCGGCCTCGCCGGCCGCGATATGGAAGCCATGGCGATCGGCATCGAGGAATCGGTGCAGGACGACCACATCCGCAGCCGCATCGGGCAGGTCCTCTACCTCGGGAACAAGCTCATGGAGGCCGGGGTTCCCGTGGTCCGACCGATCGGCGGCCACGCCGTCTTCCTCGACGCGGCGGCGATCCTGCCGCACGTGCCGCGCGACCAGTTCCCCGCGCAGGCCCTGGCCGCGGCCCTGTACATCGAATCGGGCATCCGCGCCATGGAGCGCGGCACCGTGTCGTCGGGGCGGGATCCCCAAACCGGAAGCAACCGTACACCCAAGCTCGAACTCGTGCGCCTGACGATCCCCCGCCGTGTGTACACGCAGGCACACATGGACGTGACCGCGGAGAGCGTGATCGCCGTGTTTGAGAAGCGCGATCGCGTCACCGGACTGGCGTTCACATACGAGCCCGAATTCCTGCGTTTCTTCCAGGCCCGGTTCGAGCCGGTGGGTGCCGCGGGCATCTTCCGGGACGCGGAGCCCGCACGCGCCACGTCTGCCTCCGGCGCGTAGCGCGAAGCCGGACTGACAGGCGAGTCAGGAAGCGCCAATTGGGGCCGAACCCAATTGGCGTCTTCTTTGTGCCGTGGTCAGAAGCCGGGGCGGAGGCGCTGCCGGCCGTGAGCCTGACAACCTTCCCGGCATGCCGTAACTTGGAGTCCTGGCCGAAGTCCGCCGGCCGCCTCGACTCCTACCGGACCCCATCCATGAAGCTTCGCCACCTCGCCGTCGTTGCCGTCGTACTGCTGTGCGCGTCGGCCCTCACCGCTCGCGCTCAGGGCGGGGGAGGCGGGGGAGGCGGAGGAGGCCGCAACGCCGGCCCGCCGAAAGAGAAGCCGCACATCGTCACCTCCGACTCGGTGGAACGGCTCAATCCCATCTCGCCGCTCATCGAGCATCGCAAGGATATCGGCATTTCCGATACGCTCATCGGCAAGTTCGGCGGGATCCTGGCACGCCTCGACGCCGCCAATGCGCGGATGCTCCAGCAGGTCGATTCGCTTGCCGCGAACCCAAGCGCGCCGGTGTCGATCTCCGACGATGCGGCGCTGGATGATCGCAACCGTACCGGCCAGCGTCCCGTGAGTCTGGAATACCTGTTCGCCGATATCTCGAAGAACAACGCCGCCGCGGCCGATCAGGCCCTGGCCATGCTGACGGGCAAGACCGCCGATCGGGCGAAGCGTCTGATCGACGATCAACGCAAGCGCCTGGATCAGCTTCTGCGCGATAGCCAGGTGGGCCGTGGCCGCGGGCGATGACGACCTCCGCGCGCGCGTCGGCAACCTCGAAGCGGCGGTCGGAGCGCTTCGCGGTGACGTAGCCCGGCTCACGACGCGCCTCGCGACCGCCGACGCGCCCCGCGCGGCGGCGCCGTCCGGAGAACCCGCTGTCGCGCCGGCCGCCGCCGCCCCGCCGCCCCGGCCTGCCGCCGTAGCCGCCGGGCCAGAGTCGGACATCGAGAGTTTCGTGGGGCGGTACGGCGTGCTTGCGCTGGGCACCCTCACCACGCTCGCCGCCGTGGGCACGTTCGTGAGTTGGGCGGCAGCGCACGGCCTGCTCGGTCCCACCACCCGGGTCGTCCTCGGGCTGGCCCTCGCTGCCGCGCTCGCCGGCGCCGGACTTCGGTTGCACGCCCGCGAGCGGTCCTTCAGCTCGGCGCTGCTCGGACTTGCCCTGGCGGTGGTGCACGTGTGTGCATGGGCCGCGGGTCCAGGCCTCCACCTCGTGCCCGGCGGT
Organism: Gemmatimonadaceae bacterium; assembly: GCA_035533015.1. Taxonomy (NCBI): domain Bacteria; kingdom Pseudomonadati; phylum Gemmatimonadota; class Gemmatimonadia; order Gemmatimonadales; family Gemmatimonadaceae; species Gemmatimonadaceae bacterium. The sequence goes on from DATLUQ010000019.1 coordinate 61,652, forward strand.
CAGGCCTTCGCGCTGGCCACCGTCGCTTCCGCGGCCCTCGCGGCGTTCGCCCTCCTCGAGCGCGAGGAACCGCTCTGGTGCATCGGCCTCGGCGGCGCGGCGTTGGCGCCGTTCGTGACCAGCGAGCACACCGGGAGCCTGGTGCTGCTCGCGGGGTACGGTGCCGCGGTGGCCGTCGCCGGCGCCGCCGGTATCGCGACGCGTGGCTGGCGCTACGCTGCGCGCACGCTGGTCACCATCGTCCTGCTCTACACCGTGGCGCTCACGGTGTCCGGGGCGCCGCTGCACTGGGGGCCACTGCTCGCCGTCGCGCTCCCGGTCGCGGTAGCGCTCGTCGGCATCTCGCCCATGACGTCGGCCGATCTTATCCGGCCGCGGCTCCGCGCCCAGGGCGTGATCGCGGCGGCCGCGGCCGGGTGGGTGAGCTGGCAGGCCACGCCGCTAGGCGCGCAATGGACGGCGGTGGTGCTGGGCGCGTTGGGGGTGGTGTGGTTGGCGATGGCCGACCGGTCGGCCGGCGCGCCTCCCGCCGGCCCGGTGGCCGGAGGCGTGAACGTGGGATTCGCGCCGTCGTGGACCGACGGGGCGGTCATCCCGCTGGCGTTCGCGGCAGCCGTCGCCTACGCCGGTCCGCGCACGCCATGGTGGTCGGCGGCTGCGATGGCCGGCGCGGCGCTGGTGCTCGGGATCGCCGTATGGCGCCGTCCCGCTGGGATGTCGCGCGACGCGCTGGCGTTCGCCGCTGCGGCGACGGCGTTCGCGGCCGCCAACCTCGCGCCGTGGCAATCGCCGATCGCGTATCCGGTTGCCGACGTCGCGCTCGGGCTGGCGTTCGCGGCGGCGCTGCGCTGGCGGCCGAGCTATTCGTGGCCGGGCATGGCGGGGCTCGCGCTCGTGGTGGCGGGCGCTCATACGTGGTTTCTCATGGACCGCCGGCCCGCGTTCACGTACACGCCGTTCGGCACGCGGGAGTCGTTGGCGGCGGCGGCGGTGCTCGCCGCGTGGATGCTGATCGCGGCCCGGGCCGCCGCCTGGACCGGTTCGCTGCGCGGCGCGTTGGCCGTTGACGCGGCGCGGGCCGAACGTGACGGCGCGAACGTGCGGGCGGCGGCTGGCACCGCGCCCTGGGTGTGGGCGTTCATCTGGGTCCACCATGAGCTGGCCGCTGCCTGGAGCCCGTCGGTGGCCACGCTGTTGCTCGTGAGCCTCGAGGCTGGCGTGGCCGTCGCCGCCGTCGGCGTCGGGCGGGCGCGTGGCGTGCGGGCGCTCCGCCAGGTCGGGCTGGCGCTGGCCATCGTGGCGGCGGTGCGCGCGCTGGCGGCGGTCGATTCGGTGAAATCGGTGAGCGTGCGCATCGCGTCCTATCTCGTGGCGAGCGCGTTCCTGCTCGGGATTGCCTACTGGTATCGCCGCCGCGGAACGGACGCACCGGTGGTTGAGACGGCGGCCGCTCAGGCGCCGGACGCGTGAGGCGGGTGGCGCCCGCGCCCGCAGCGGAACCCGCGTGTGAACACAATCCATACCGTCGATGTGCTGGCACTCGCCACCCCCGCGAGTGTATCCTCCAGCATCGCGGTCCCCTCTTCTCCTACCTTCTTGGGTGACGACTCCCGTGCGTACCTCTCTCAGATTCCTGATCGGCCTCGTGGCGCTTGGCGGTTTGGCCGCGCCGGCGGCGGCCCAACAGCATTTCGACACCGTCGGTGTCGGCGACACGTCCATCTTCGCGCCGCTCGCGCTGCCCACGCCCAACGCGTTCCGGCTCGGGTCGGGCGCGCCCGGCCCCGACTACTGGCAGAACCGGGCCGACTACGACATCCACGCCACGCTCGACACGACCACCCGCGTGCTCAGCGGCACCGAGCGGATCAAGTACACCAACAACTCGCCGGTTACGCTCGACTATGTCTGGGTGCAGGTGGAGCAGGACGCATTCGAGCACGGCTCGCTGAACTCCTACGTGTACGGGCCGAACACGCGCTTCGGCGCCCGGGGATTCCAGGGCGGCGACGTCATCGAGCGGTTCGAGCAGGTCGTTCCCGGAAAGAAGAACGCGCCGCTCACGACGCGCGTATCCACCACGGTCATGCGGGCGGATCTTGCCGAACCGCTCGCCCCGGGCAAGAGCACGACGCTGGAGATCGCCTGGCACTTCGCGATCCCCGAGCACGGCGCCGACCGCATGGGTTACGATGGCTCGCTATTCGAATTCGGGCAGTGGTATCCGCGCATGGTCGTGTACGACGACGTCAAGGGCTGGAACATCGAGCCCTATCTTGGCCAGGGCGAATTCTACTGCGAATACGGCGATTTCTCGCTCTCGGCGACCGTGCCGGCAGGCTACATCGTGGCCGCCACCGGGACGTTGCAGAACGCGTCCGAGGTGCTCACCCCAACGGAGATCGCGCGCCTCGCCAACGCCGCCAAGTCGGACACCACGGTGCACATCGTGACGCAGGCCGAGCTGGAGAGCGGCGCGGCGCGCCCGAAGAAGACAGGCACGCTCACCTGGAAGTTCGCCGCCAAGAACGTGCGCGACGTGGCCTGGGCCACCTCGCCCGAGTACATCTGGGATGCCTCGAGTTGGAAGGGCGTGCTCGCGCAGTCGTACTACCGGCCATCGGCCGTGAATCCGTGGTCCGACGCCGCCGACCAGGCGCGCATGTCGATCATGGAGTACTCCACGCGCTGGTTCCAATATCCGTACCCGCAGATCACGGTGGCCGAGGGTCCCATCAGTGGAATGGAATACCCGATGCTGGCCATGGAGGCGCGCAGCCGCGACGTGTACGGGCTGTACAACGTCATCACGCACGAGATCGGGCACAACTGGTTCCCGATGATCGTCGGGTCGAACGAACGCATGCACTTCTGGATGGACGAGGGCTTCAACACGTTCATCAACACCTTCTCCGAGGCGCTGCGCTACCCACAGAAAGGGGACGAGGCCCAGCGAGAAGCGGAGGAACGGCAGGAGGTCGAGCAGGTCATGAAAGCGGGGTACGACACGCCGATCGACGTCGGGCCGGACCGCATCAATCCGCAGCTGCTCGGCATCAACCAGTACGTCAAGACGTCGATGGCGCTGCACCTGCTGCGCGACGAAATCCTGGGCGACAGCGCCTTCGACGACGGCTTCCGCGAGTACATCCATCGGTGGGCGTACAAGCATCCCACACCCAGCGATTTCTTCCGCACCATGGAAGACGCCGGCGGCCGCCGCCTCGACTGGTTCTGGCGCGAGTTCTTCGAGACCAATGACCAGTTCGATCAGACGGTCGACACCGTGGCGACCCGCATGGTGGGCGACACGGAACGGGTCGCGGTGGCGTACGGCAACCTGGCCAAGGGCGTGCTGCCGATCATCGCGCGGTTCACCTTCTCCGATGGCACGACGCAGGACGTCGACTATCCGGCGGAATCGTGGTACATGAACAGCGTCCGGTTCATCAGGCAGTACGCCTTCGTGGGCAAGACACTCACCAAGATCGAACTGGATCCCGACCGCCGGCTGATCGACGTCGACCGTGCGAACAACACCTGGACGGCGCCATAGCGGCAGTCGCTACGGGGTAGACGGCTGGCCCTGCGCGCCAAGGCTTCGCGGGCGGGGTTCCGGGAACGGAGCCCCGCCTTCGGCGTACCATCGTGCATGTGACGGCGGCCCGAGTTCCGGCGCCTTGGCTCTCGCGCTATACTTTCCATAGGCGGGGGGATGCCCCCGACCCCCGAGTCTGGAGATACGGCATGCGACGAATGACGGCGATTCTAACGTTGATCCTGGCCACGGTTTCGATCGCGGCTTGCGGAGGAGGTAATGGCTCCACGCCGCCGACCATCATCGGCGGCGGCATCACATATTTCGTCGTCACCGCGTCGAACAATCGCGATACCGTATCCATCCTGCCGGGCAACCCGGTACTACTCTCGGGTGTGGCATACGACGCCGCGTTCGACCCGTTGGCTCTGGTTGGCGATACGACGTGGGTGTCCCGGGATACCACCATCGCCAGCGTGAACACCCACGGGGTCGTCACGAGCATCGCCGTCGGGTCGACCTGGGTGGTGGGCAGCTTCGTGCCCAAGAATTCTTCGACCTCCTACGCCGACTCCGTCTTTGTCATCGTGGTCGGCCGGAACTAGCGGGCCCGCGGACAAGCTACTGATACTGGATGTAGAGCGGGGCCGGGAATAGGCGAAGTACTTCCGCCGGCGTCATCAGCGGACGGCCACTCTTCGTGTCGTTGTGAAAGAAGAGCTTGAATCCGGTGAATTGGACCGGCTCAGCGTAAACGTACGCGCGGTACGAGTCTTCTTTCAACGACCGCGGGCCCCAGCCGTCCATGTCCACGACGATCTGGACTTTGGGGTCGAGGCGGATCCGCCTGGCGTTGGTGAGCATGGACCGGGTGAACCGATGCACCACCAATACCTTGGGCGGCAGATGGTTGGCCGTCACCAGGCTGTCGAGCACGCGCACGGCCTCGTTCACGTCGTCGGCGTCCATCGTGCCGATCCGCTTACCCGGCGCGCTGCCGTCCTTCATCGAGAATTCCGGATCGAGCGCGAGGTGCACCTTGGGGCGCGCGAGATAGGGGAGCAGCCGCTGCAACTCGGCGGCCACCGAACTGTGCCCCACCTGCACATCGAGGAACAGCAGCGCGTCGCGCTGGTCGGCCCACGATGCGACGCGGTCGATCAATGTGTCGGCCATCCGGGCCCGATACATGCCGTCCCGCCCCGGAATCGGCTGGGCCGTGCTCACGATGAGCTGCAACGCGGGCACCACCGGCGTGGCCGGATCCACCGCCTGCCAAGCCGCGACCTCCGTATCAAGCTTGGCCAGCATCTGCTCGGGAGGCAGCGCGCCGAGGATGCCCATCCCCTTGGAGAGTGGATTCCCATAGAAAGCGACGATCCGATGCGTGGGCAGGATGGCCCCGGGCAACTGCTCGGGGCTGGCCACCGGCCAGATCGGCTGGGCGACGATTGGCCTGGGCGTCGCGATCGACTTGGCGGCTGCGTGCGGCACGCGTTTGACGCGCGTGGGCGGGCGCGGCGGAACTCCCTGCGCCAGCAGGCCGGAGGCGAGTAGGGAACCCGACAGGGCAGCCAGTAGGGCCGCGAGCGACCGCCTACGTGCCACGCGCCGGAGACTCCGGACCGGCGGGCGCATAGGCGCGCAGCGCGTCGTCATAAGTGTGCGGCGGCTCCGCGTCTGGCGAGAACAGCACGCTGAACGCCGAGCCGCGCCCCGCCACGCTCACGACGGTGAGGCGGTACCCCATTGCTTCACACAGCGCGCGGGCGATGGCGAGGCCGAGGCCCGTGCCCTCGTGGCGGCGGCGCGTGCCCGTCTCCACCTGCTCGAACGCCCCGAAGATCTTCTCGATGCGCTCCGTGGCGATGCCGATTCCCGTATCGACCACATCCAGGCGCAACGGCCGGCCCGTGCCCGCCTCGGTAATGATGCCCACGCGAAAGCTGCCCGAGTCGGTGAACTTCACGGCGTTGTCCACGAGATTGGTGAGCACGCGCTGGAGCTTCGCCTCGTCGCTCTGGATCGGGGCGAGCGACGGCGGCAGCGATACCCGCGGCACGACGGCCGTGCCCACCGAACGGCCCTCCATGTCCTTGAGCACCTCGAGTACCACGCGGTCGAGCGCCGTCGGCGCCAACTCCACGTCCATCTTGCCCGCCTCGACCTTGGAGAGGTCGAGCACGTCGTTGATCACCCGCAATAGATGGAGGCCGTTGCCGCTGATGCGCTGGACGTAGGTCAGATCCTGCGGCAGGAGATTCCCGGCGTGGTTCTTCTGCAACTCATTGGCGAATCCGATCACCGCGTTGAGCGGCGTCAGCAGTTCGTGGCTCATCGTTGCCAGGAACATGCTCTTGGCCCGGTTGGCTTCCTCGGCCAGGCTCGCGGCGCGTTCGAGCTGCTGCGTGCGCTCCTTCACCTTGGCCTCGAGCAACTCGTTCTGCGACCGCAGGGACTCGTGCAGCATGCGGGTCACGAGCAGGTTGTGAATGCGCAGCAGGACCTCGGTGGCCTCGAACGGCTTGGTGAGAAAATCCTTCGCACCGAGCTTGAGCGCCCGTTGCCGCGCCGTCTGGCTGGCGTCGCCGGTTACGACGAGGATCGGCAGGAACTCGTCGGGCGCCGTCTGCTCCACCAGGCCCTCGAGTACCGTGAACCCGCTCATCGTCGGCATCCGCAGGTCGAGGACGACGAGATCGGGGTTCAGCGCCCGGGCCAGCGGGAGGACGTCACGCGCGTCGGACAGCGTGTGCACCCGCGTGTAACCGGCCCGGCCGAGGATGAGCCGCAACAACGTCAAATTTGTCTGCTCATCGTCAACGAGGAGCAAACAGGCGTCGTTCAATTGGTCGGGGGAAACGGGAGATTGCGGCATCGAGGAATTGATCTTCAAGGAGTATCGGGTCCCCGACGTCGTTTCTCAAGGGCGCCGGACCGCGTTCCTCCGAATCCACCGGGTCAGAAGGCGGCCCTGACTTGCAGGTAGAGGTTGCGCGGTGGTAGCGGATAATAGTACGAAATCGAGCCGTCCGTGTAGCCGCTGCTGTAGCTGCGGACGTCAGCCAGGTTGTTGACGAACAAGGTTATGGCCAGGTGACCAGGTGCATTCTGCCAGGCAACCTGCGCATCGGTGATGTACGCAGCGGGCAGGACGAATAGAGGGTTTCCCGTATTGTCGAGAAAGGACCGCGATGTGTACCGGCCCTCCAGCGACAGCGAGACCCCGCGTGCCGCCGCGTACGTGAGGCGCTGGTTGGTGGACACCGTGGGCGTGAGCAGGGGTGGGACGTCGTAGTAGGTCGTGCCGCTGGCGTCGTCGGTGTAGGTGGCGATCCAGTTATGGCTCACGGCGCCGTTCACCTCGGCGCTCAGCCGCTTCGAGGCCTGCCAGTTGACCGTCGCTTCGATGCCCCGCCGTACGCTCCGCGGCACGTTCTTGCGAAGCGGCAGGCCTAGGTAGCTCAACTGGCCGATCGGGGCGATCTCGTCTCGGAATTCCATATCGTACACGTCGGCGTCCACCCGCACCGCGCGCGCGCGATACCGCACCCCCGCCTCGAGGTCGCCCACGGTCTCCGGGCGTACCCGGTTGAACGGGCCCACGAACTTCACGTTCGACGTATCGAGATTGTCGAACCCGGCCAGGATGTCGTTGCGGGCCGGCTCGCGGCCGTTCACGCCGTAGGACGCATAGGCGCTGAATGCCGGCGAGACGCTGTACGTGAGTCCGGCTTTGGGATTGAAGAACCGCCAGCTGATGCTCTGCGCGGTGATCCCCGCGTTGCGATCGGGCACGTACCGCCACCACGCATCGCGCAGCTGCACGTCACCGAAAAGCGCCACCGGGCCCAGCGCGTACGTCGTCTTGACGTAGCCGCTCGCCTCGCGCTTGATGCCGCGGTTGGAATACACCCGATTCGTGAGATCGGGGAGCGTGTAGTCGTAATGGTCGCGGTGGTAGTCGGCGGCGTACACGCCGGCGTCCACCTGCAGCCGGTCGCCCGTGTAGCGGTAGGTGCTCATCACACCGCCCCACCAGAAGTCGAGGTGGTAGCGGTCCATCTGGGTGGACAGTACGTCGTAGTACCCCGTGGCCGTCACGCCGTACACGGTGGTCGACAGCGACGACCGGTCGCTGAGCAAGTGCGTGTAGACCACGCTGGCCAGTGATTCACCGAAGTCGTCCCGTTCGTCGGGAGAAAGGGGGTTCGAGCGGCGGTCTCGTACCAGCGTCGACTCCGCCGCCGCATCGTAGGCCAGTTGGCTGTGCTCCAACCCTGCCGTCGCCGTGATCTTCACGATGTTGCGGTCGCCGAAGTAGCCGGCGCTGAAGAACCCTGAATGCGAGAGGTCGCCCGCGTGCTCGCGGTAGCTGTTGGTACTCTGGTCGCTGGCCCGCGCGTAGAACGCCCACCGGTTGGCCAGCAGTCCCGACGCGTAGTCCACCGAGGCGCGCCCCGTGTTCCAGTCGCCCGCCCCCAACTGGACGTGGCCGCCCGCCGGCGTGCCGGTGAGCGACAACGACTCGAAGTTGATCGAGCCCCCATACGACGCCGTGCCGTTGGTGCTCGTGCCCACCCCACGCTGGATCTGTACCGACTGCACGCTGCTCATGAAATCGAACAGGTCGGCGAAGTAGAAGACCTCGTCCTCGGGATCGTTGAGCGGAATGCCGTCGAGCGTCAGGTTGATGCGCGTCTGGTCGATCCCCCGCAGCCGGATGTAGCTGTAGCCCGAGTACCCTCCCTGTTCGGCGTACGACGTGAACGACGGCGTGTTCGCCAGCAGCAACGGCGGCTCCTGCCCGAACGACTCCGCCGCGATCTGGTCGCGCGTCACGACGTCGGCCGAGATCGGCGCGGCATTGCCGCCGCGCACGGCCGAGATGGTCACCCGCTCCAGACTCTGCACCGTGGGGACCAGTTGTACCACGAGACCGGAGTCGGCGACGGCGTCACGATCCGTGGTCGTGTAGCCGCCGCGGCTGAACCGGAGGCGCACCGGCGGTGAGACCGGCAGCGCGAACCGGCCGGCGGCGTCGGTGGTCGTCGTATCGTGCGTGGACAGTGCTTCCACCCGCACTCCGGCCAGCGGGGTGTGGGTGCGGGCGTCGCGCACGACGCCCGACACTCCGGTGGCAGCCAGGAATGCCGTGAACAGGGCGAGGATCGTCATGGACGCGTCCTCCCGATCAGGCGGACGCACATCCGGCGGCACGCCAGACGGCGCGCCGCGAAGGCCGATGAAATGAGCATGGGTGACTCCCTACGCCGGTATGAGCCGGATCAGGTTCGACGGGTGTGATCTCAGCGCGTGCGCGGATGTGTGCACGGGCACCCCGGTCAGTAGGAGAAACTAGTGGATCCGTTCGGTCACGGACAGTCCGTCGGCCGGCCGCCAACCGCACGAGACGCCACGGCGCGATGATCGGTGCGGCGCGCGCCGGCGCCCGAATCGGGCACCGAAGCGATCGGGAATACGCCCGTCCGCGTTGACGGGGGGTCGGGCCGGTCCTAGACTTCGCGCAGCGCCGGCCGCCTCCAATCGTGATGCCCGGTCCAGCGCCAACCTCGCGGAGAGACTGGATGGCGAAGGAAGAAGCGATACAACTCGAAGGTCAGGTTACCGAAGTGTTGCCCAATGCCACGTTTCGCGTCCTGCTGAGCAATGGTCACACCGTGCTCGCGACCCTGGGCGGCAACATGCGGCGGTTCCGGATTCGCGTGCTCGCCGGCGACCGCGTGACCATCGAAGTATCGCCCTACGACCTCAGCCGCGGCCGCATCACCTTCCGGCACAAGAACTAGCCTGCTGTCACGGCGCAGCTGACAACGGCGCGCTGAAAGATCGGGGCCTGCGGGTCCGCCGTGCCGCTAGTTCCCCGTCTTGGCATCCCACGCCGAGACCCTATTGGTTCCCGGGTACGGCGCGTCGCCCTTCAACTGCCGCCATAGGATGTGGTTGAACAGATCCGGGTTCGACATGTCCTCGATCTGCAGGTCGAGCCGGCGTGACTCGCGCGCACCGCGGCCGGAAGACGGATTCACGGCGTCCAGCGACACCCCGGGCGGGAGCGCCACGTACGGCCGCAGATCGGGCGTCGCCGCCCAGATCTCGCGCAGCGGGTGGCCGTAATAGTCGAACTGCGACATCGACTGCAGTCCGAGAATCTCTTCGATCGTTCGCAGCACATCGGTCGTGTTCGCCCACCGGTGCCACGTTCCTGGCCGGTTGTACGCCGAGATCACGAGCATCGGCGACCGGTGCGAATCCACGTGGTCGGGCCCGTTCTGCGCGTCGTCCTCGAGCACGAAGATCACCGTGTTCTTCCAGTATGGCGACTGCGAGACCGCCTGCACGATCCGCCCGAGCGCCAGGTCGTTGTCGGCCATCGCCGCCTGCGGCGTCGGCATGCCGGCCTGCGCCCCCGAAGTGTGGTCATTGGGCAGGCGGACGATCTCCAGGGCGGGCAGGCTATTCGTCTTTACATATCGATCGAATTCTCGCTGCCATTCGTCCACCCGGTGCTGGTCGCGGATCGAGAGATCGAACCCCGGATAGTCGGGATCGGTGTGCGCCTTGAGAAACGGCTTGTCGCCGCGGTACCCCGGCGGCATCGCGTCGTCGGGATCCATCGAACTCGGCACCACGAACTCGCCGTAATTCCTGAATGTGATGCCCTTGCGCTGGGCCAGGTCCCACAGGTAGCCGTTCGCCGGGGCGTTTGCGTCGTCCTCCGGGATGTGGGACTTCACGCCGCCGCCGAGCACCGCGCCTTCGTACTCGTACGGCCGCCCACGCCCCGAGTATTGCGATTGCACGGTCTTCTCGAGATAATCGGTGGCGTAGGCCGCCGTCGACCAGTTGTGGCCGTCGGCGCTCACTTCCGCGTTCACGAAAAACCGGTCGAACAACCCGAACCGGTCGGCGAGCGCATGGTGGTTGGGTGAGATCACCCGGGGAAAGAACACCAGCGACGTGTCGCCATCGCCCGCCGCCATATCGCCGAACACCTGGTCGTACGTGCGGTTCTCTTTGATGATGTAGATCACGTGGGTGAACGGCGGATACGCGGCCGTGCGCCCGGTGGGCCGGTCCCAGCCGTTCGCCCGCACCACGCGCTGCGTGAGCGCGGCCAGTTCGGCGCCATGCGCCCGGGCCAAAGGCGCCATCATCACCGAGCCGTCCAACTGCCCCATCGTGTAGTTCCGGCCCCTGGGCGGATGCCCTGGCATCGGCACCGGCTGCGCCCCATCGAGGTTGGCGTGCGTCCCCAGCCCCTTGGCCGAGGCCACGAACAGGGTGTCGTGGAGCACGCTCACCAGTGACGGATACCAGGCCGTCGGCACCCGGCCGGCGAGTTCATCGCCGCCCGTCGCGCCCGCGACGTCCGACGTGGCCGCCGAAAGATCGAAGATCGCGATCGCGTTGGCGTCGGCCTCGGCCACGAACAGGCGCGTGCCGTCGGGCGACAGCGCGATCGCGTTGGGCGTGCTCCCCTCCCCGGGACCCGCCGGCGGCGGATCGAGCAGCGTCTGCACCACCCGATGCTCCGCGGTGTTCACCACCATCACGCGATCGGTGCTCCCCGACGCCACGAACAAGCGCGACCCCGTCCGGTTGAGCGCCATCGCCGAGGGATGCCGGCCCACGCCAATGCGGCGGACCGCATACCCGGTGCCGCTCGGGGTGAATTCCGAAACCGTGAAGCCCCCCCATGCCGACACGTACACCGTTCCGTTCGGCGCCACGACCACCGCGTATGGATACGCGTCGGTACCGTAGCGCTGCGCCACCTTGCCGCTGGCCACGTCCACCACGGCCAGCGAATCAGCCATGTTCTCAGCCACGAACAGCCGGCGGCCGTCGGCGGAGAGCGCCAGCCCGGCGGGATACCGTCGGCCGGGCGCGCGCGGTGCTTTGTGGGCCAGCACGATGCTGTCGCGTAGCGTGGCGCGCCCCGCCGCCCAGTCGTAGCGGTACACCACGTCCTGATTGCCGCCCGAGGCGTACAGGGTCTTGCCGTCCGGCGAGAACGCGATCCCGATGAACGCCGCCGGCTGGGCCAGCGTCTGCGTCACCTGGCCCGTGGCGCGGTCCACGATCTGCACGCCCTGGTACAACCACCCGCTCGTGAGAAGCGCGATGTGCGTGCTGTCGGGCGCCAGTGCCATGCCGAGCGGGAACGCCTCTACCGGGTGCTGCGCCGCGGCTGGATCCAGCTGCACGCCGGTGGGCAGACGCCCGATCGTCGTCCCGAGGGTGTCACCGGCCTGAGGTGAGCGGGGCGGGGTGGCGCGGCAGGCGGAGAACGCTGCCAGAACTCCGGCGGCGGCGAGCGGCCTGATGATCGAACGAAGGATGGGCATGGCGGATTGGCTAATGGGCGTACATTGAAACCTACCATCGGGGCCGCGCGACGACAGCCGAAAGTCCCACATCCTCCGTCACGGGGGCGCATCATGAGTGAAACCGCTACTCCGCCCTCCGGACCCGATTTCGCGCTGGGAATCCCGGTGGCCGACGTGACGGACCGGCCGCTCCTCGGCCACGTAGACGGCGAGCCCGTGCTGGTGTCGCGCGTCCAGGGCGAGATCTGCGCGGTGGGAGCCACGTGTACCCATTACGGGGCACCGCTGCATGAGGGCTACGTGGCGGACGGCACCGTGCGCTGCCCCTGGCACCATGCCTGCTTCTCATTACGCACCGGGCGCGCGGTGCGCCCGCCCGCCCTGTTCGACCTGCCCCGCTATCGTGTGGAGGTCCGCGATCGGACGGTTGTGGTCCGCGAACGCATCACGGTCGAGGCGCCGCGCGGCACCCCGGTCGCGCGCCCGTCGTCGGTCGTGATCGTGGGGGCCGGCGCCGCCGGCAATGCCGCCGCCGAAACGCTTCGCCGCGAGGGCTACGATGGCCCCGTCACGCTCCTCGACCCCGATCCGGCCGCCTCCTGCGATCGCCCCAACCTGTCCAAAGACTATCTCGCGGGCACGGCGCAGGCCGAGTGGATCCCGTTGCACGATGCCGCCTTCTATGCCGACCGGAACATCACGATTGTCACCGCCCGCGCCATCGCCCTCGACCCGCGCGCCCACCGGCTCGCGCTCGAGGGCGGCCGGTCCCTCGATTACGGCGCGCTCATCCTGGCCACGGGAGCCGATCCGGTCCGGCTCGCGCTTCCCAACGCGGGCACCGACCTCCACGTGCTCCGGACACTGGCCGACAGCGACGCGATCATCGCCGCCGCCGCCGGCGCGACGCGCGCCGTGGTGCTCGGCGCCAGCTTCATCGGGCTCGAAGCCGCGGCCTCCCTACGCGCCCGCGGGCTCGAAGTACACGTCGCCGCGCCCGAAGCCCGCCCGCTCGAGCGCGTGCTCGGTCCGCAGCTCGGCGACTTCATCCGCGCCCTGCATGAGGAGCATGGAGTGATCTTCCATCTTGGCCGCTCGGCGCGCGCGTTCGGCCACAACACCGTGGAATTCGACGACGGATCGTCGCTTCCCGCCGATTTCGTCGTCGCCGGCGTCGGCGTGCGTCCCGCGATCGCGCTCGCCGCGGGGGCCGGACTGGCCATGGACCGCGGCGTCATGGTCGACGACCGTCTGCGGTCGAGCGCCCCCGATGTGTATGCCGCCGGCGATGTCGCGCGTTGGCCCGACGCGCACACCGGCCAGGCGATTCGCGTGGAGCACTGGGTGGTGGCTGAGCGCCAGGGGCAGACGGCGGCGCGCAACGTCCTCGGCGCGGATCAGCGGTTCGATGCCGTTCCCTTCTTCTGGAGCCAACACTACGACGTCGCGATCAACTACGTCGGTCATGCCGAGCGTTGGGACGAGATCGTCGTGGATGGCGATCCCGCGGCCCGCGACTGCACGGTGACCTATCGCGAGGGCGGCCGCGACCTCGCGGCGGCGACGATCTTCCGCGATCGAGAAAGCCTCGAGCGGGAGGTGGAGATGGAGCGGCGGAGCGGCGCGGGTTTGCCGCGTGCGTGATCAGCGCGCGGCGCGCTCCAGCCGGTCCCGCACGCCGGTCCACTCCGGAGTGTCGGGCACGCGCTCCACGAGCACCAGCGTGCATCCCCGCTCGTCGAGTTCGTGCAGCTCCGCGTACAGCCGCCTGGCGTAGGCCGCCACGTCGCGCGGCATCACCCGGACGTCCGTCACGGGCAGCGGCGTGAACGCCACACTGCCCACGCGCTCGCCACCCGCGGTGGCCGCGACCGCCTCGGCAAGCGCGGCCGCCCGGGTCGCGTCGTCGAATGGCAAGAGCCGAGCCCGCGGCGCGTAGTGGCGTTCCACCAAGCCGGGCGACGACCGGGCGGCGCCCGCGTCCACCTCCACCGGTCGGGCATCCATCGCCCCCACCACCGCGCCGATCTGGGCGGCCCCGATCATCCCCGGCCGCAACACGCGCGGCACCGCGCCGGTGAGGTCCACCACCGTCGATTCGATACCCACCGTGGTCGGACCGCCGTCGAGTACGACATCCACTGCGTCGCCGAGTGATGCCACCACGTGCGCCGCCGTGGTCGGCGACAGTTCTGTGAACCGGTTGGCGCTCGGAGCCGCGACCGGGATGCGCGCCGCGCGGAGCAGGGCGAGCGCCACCGGGTGGCCCGGCACCCGCACGGCCACGTTGGGCAGCCCAGCCGTTATTGCGTCGGGTACCCTCGGGCGCTTGGGCAGCACCATGGTGAGTGGACCCGGCCAGAACGCGCGGGCCAGTAGCTCGGCCGCCAGGGGCCAGTCGGCGACGAGTTCACGCGCGCCCTCCACGTCGGCCACGTGGGCGATGAGCGGATTGTACGCGGGCCGCCCCTTCACGGCGTAGATGCGCGCCACCGCCTCGGGGTCGAGCGCGTGCGCGCCCAGCCCGTACACGGTCTCCGTGGGAAAGGCCACCAGGCCTCCCGCGCGCAACACCTCCGCGGCGCGCCGGAGCACCGCGGGGTCGGGCGTCGTCGGGTCGATGCGCAGGAGTTCCATGACGCGTTCAAGCTAACGAACCCAGTCACGGCGGGTGGTGGCGGCGCGTCGCTGCGGGGTATGTTATACCGCTCGCCATACCGATCCACCCCTGAATTCCCGCAGCTCCATGCCGAATAGTGGTCCAGTCGCCGCGCGACCCGGCTCCGCCGTCGCCACATCGTACCTCGCCACGCGGGCCGCCATCGCCTCGGCCGCCCAGCGCGTTGCCCCCCTGGGCGGCCGCCTCGCCGCGGCGATCGCTCGGTGAGCAGCGTCGAATGGATTGCCGCTCTGGCCGGCGCTATTAGTGTTTATTTGAGCACGCGCGAGAATATCTGGAGCTGGCCCACGGCCATCGTGAACGTCGGCCTCTACATCATCATTTTCGAGAAGAGCGGGCTGTACTCCGACATGGGGCTCCAGGTCGTTTACCTGGTGCTCTCCATCTACGGGTGGTACGAGTGGCTCCATGGGGGGACCAACAAGAGCCGGCTTGACGTGTCGCGGGCCTCGCCGCGTGTCTGGCTCCTGTCCGCGATGGCCGGCGTCGGCGGCTGGCTCGTCATATGGTCCATCACGCGCCGGCTGCACGGCGTGGCGATCCCCTCGGTCGACTCCGCGCTCACCGCCACGAGCCTCGTCGCCCAGTGGATGATGACGCGCAAGATCCTCGAGAACTGGATCCTCTGGATCGCGGCCGACATCGTCTACGTTCCCATGTACATCTATAAGAAGCTCTACGTCACGTCGGGGCTGTACGCGGTGTTCCTCATCCTCGCCATCATGGGTCTCGTCGAATGGAAGCGCAGCCTGGACCGCCAGCGGTCGCCCGTGTCGTCCTGACCGGGTCGGAGTCCACTGGCAAGACCACGCTCGCCCACCGCCTCGCCCGGCACTACGGCACCGTGGCGTCGCGAGAGTTCGTGCGCGAATACGCGCTGGAGCGGGGCAACCAGCTGGGCTTCGACGATCACGGCCCCATCGCCCGCGGCCAGATGGCCGCCGAGGACGAAGCCGTGGCGCGCGCCACCCGCGTGGCGTTCATCGACACCGACCTCGTGAGCACGGTCGTGTACTGCGACCACTACTACGGCCGGTGTCCCGCATGGATCGTCGACCGCGCCGCCGAGCGCGCCGCCGATCTGTATCTGCTAATGAATATCGACGTCCCGTGGGTGGCCGATCCGGCCCGCGACCGCGGCGACCGGCGCAACGAGATGCACGCCCTGTTCCGCGATCGCCTGGAGGCCATGCACCTCCCCTACGTCGAGATCAGCGGCGATTGGGAACGGCGGTTCTCCTCCGCCGTGCGCGCCGTCGACGCCCTGCTGGCCCGGCGATAGTCTCCGCTACACTGCCAGCGTTTGCTCGTCGTCCACCTGCAGGCGGCGGAGTTCGCCGCGAAACAGCGCCGCCACGCGCAGCGACAGGAAGAGCGCCACCGACGACAGTCCGGCCACGAACCCCCACCAGAGCCCCGTGGGCCCCGCCGGCGTGCGGAACCCCAGGTAGAGACTCACCGGCAGCCCGATCAGCCAGTACCCCAACAGCATCGCCGCCATCGGTGCCCGCGTATCGCCGATCCCGCGCAGGACCCCCGCCGCCACCGCCTGAATGCCGTCGAATACCTGGAACACGCCGGCCACCGGAATGAGCAGCGAGGCGATGCCGATCACCGTTCCATCGCTCGTGAACAGCCGGGCCAGTGGGCCCGGCAGCGTCAGGAACATCACCGCGGTGGCCGTCATGAATCCCACGCCGCACAGGAATGCCACCCGTGCCGCGCGCCGGGCCCGGTCCCCGTCTCCGGCGCCGATCGCATGCCCTACCCGCACCGCGGCCGCCGTCGAAATCCCCACCGGCCCCATGAAGGTGAGTGCCGCCAACTGGATGGCGATCTGGTGCGCCGCCACCTGTGCCGTGCCGAACCACCCCATCAGCAGGCCGATCGATCCGAATGCCCCCACCTCGAGCACCTGCTGGAATCCGATCGGCGCGCCGATCGCGAGCATGCGCGCAAGCGGGCGGAGGCGGAACGTGTCGGTCCGGAGCACCGACAAGTACGGCCGCAGGGCCGGCCAGGCCAGTGCCAGCAGCGCGCCGAACATCCCCCATCGGCTCACCACGGTGGCGATCGCGCTACCCTCCACGCCCAGTGCCGGCGACCCCAGGTGTCCGTAGATGAACACCCAGTTGAGCGCCACGTTGAGCATATTCGCGGCGAGAATGGTGGTCACGATCGGCGCCAGCCGGCCCATCGCCTGCAGGCTCTGGCGCAGCACGACGAACACCAGGAACGGCAGGACGCCCGCGATCGAGATGTGCACGTACGCCGCCGCGTCGGGAATGATCTCCGCTGGCTGCCGGGCCCAGCGGATCACCCGCGCGGCCGGTGCCATGAGCAGTGCGCACGCCACGGTCAGGCCCAGGCACAGCACGAGCCCCCGCTGGATGCCCCGTTCCACCGCCCGTTCGTCGTGTGCCCCCACGGCTTGGGCAACGATGGGATCGAGCGCGAACAACGTCCCCATCGCGAACACGATCACGTTGAAGAAATAGATATTCCCCAGCGCCACGGCCGCCAGCGCGCGCGCCGAGACGTGCCCGACCATGACCGAGTCGATTACCCCCATCCCCATCATTCCCACCTGCACCAGGACGACCGGGACGGCGAGCGAGGCCAACGCGCGGAATTCGAGGTTGAACGCGTGGCCCGGGTGCTCTGTCCGGACGGGCGGCGGGGAGGTCATTGGGCAAATCTCGCACGTTTGCCGAGTCGTTGCCACGCATACACTTGCGAGGATTGCGCACGCCGGGCTCCCGCCGCGTTGACAAACCCCTCGGTCGCGTACTTCTTCACTGGACACCTTTTTCCGGTTGGGCCCCCCGCATGAAGCCGCGTTTTCGCACCGCTGCCGTCACTGCCTTGCTGTTCGTTCCCATCGTGGCCGGCGGCTTTCTGCTCCAGGAACCCCCCGCGCACGCCAGCGAACAACTGTTCGAGCAGGTGCTCTCGCTCGTGGCCGGCCGATACGTCGACACCCTGGCCGCCAACGACATCTACGCCAAGGCTGCCACCGGCCTCGTGAAGGAACTGCGCGATCCGTACTCGCAGCTGTTCACACCCAAGGCGAGTGCCGACTTCAACCGGGGCACCGGCGGGCGATACGGCGGCACCGGAATGGTCCTCGGCGAGGACAATACCGGCACCTTCGTGCAGCAGGTGTTCCCGCATACGCCGGCAGCGGATGGGGGCGTACAGGAAGGCGACCGGATTACTGGCATCGACGGCAAGAGCGTGGCCGGTGTTTCCAGCATCGATATCGCCACGCGGCTGCGTGGCGACGTGGGGTCGCGAGTCGAGGTAACGTACGCGCGCCCGGGCGTCACCACGCCGATCAAACTCACGTTCGTGCGCCGCGAGGTGCACATCCCGGCCGTGCAGTACGCCACGATGCTGGACGGCACGGTCGGCTACATCCCCATCCAGACGTTCAACGAAAACGTCGTTGAAGAGGTCACCGACGCGCTCAAGAAGCTCGCGGCCCAGGGCGCCAAGGGTTACGTCATCGATCTGCGAGGCAACGGCGGCGGCATCGTTGAGCAAGCGCTCGACCTGAGCAGTCTGTTTCTCAAAGACTCGCAGGAGATCGTGCGCGTGCGCTCGCGCACGGGCCCCGATGAGATCTCGCGCGCCGGCACCAACCATATGGCCGTGGGCGTGCCCCTCGTCGTCATGGTCGACGGCGGCACCGCGTCGGCATCGGAGATCGTGGCCGGCGCCCTGCAGGATCACGACCGCGCCCTCGTGGTGGGCACCACGTCGTTCGGCAAGGGCCTCGTGCAGTCGGTGTACGGGCTCGATGGTGGGTACGCCCTCAAGCTCACGACCGGCAAGTGGTACACGCCGAGCGGCCGGTCCATCCATCGCGACCGCGAACTCAACGCCGCCGGCCAGCTCGTCGAGACCGTACCCGATTCACTCGAGACTGACTCGGCGCGTCGCGCTCGGCCCAAGTTCAGGTCCGACGACGGCCGCATCGTGTACGGCGGGGGCGGCATCACCCCCGACGTGCTCGTGCGCGACGACACCCTCACCCCGCTCGAGCAGGGGTTCTTCCGGTCCGCCGCGGAGTCGGTGGGCGCGATCAGCAGCGAACTCGAGGAGTATTCGCGAGTGCTCAAGGACAGCCTCAAGACACCGACCCTGGATCTGAAGCCGGCGTGGAAGCGGCACCTCATGGACCAGCTGGCGGCCCGCGATGTGAAGATCGATCCCAAGTACGCCGCGGTAGCGGACTCGATCCTCACCGAGCAACTCGCGGTGCGCACGGTGAGCAAGGCGTTCGGTGACGGCGTGGCCAAACAGCTCACCCTGTCCGAAGACAAGCAGCTCATGGCCGCCGTCGCCCTGCTCAAGAAGAGTTCCACACAACAGCAGCTACTGCGGGTGGCTGGCGCCCAGTAGCACGCGCGGGCATCGGGGATCGACACCGGCTGCCGGGCGCTCCGCGTCGGGCGGCCGGTTCGCTTGAGCCAGGGGAGGAACAGGTCGGTGGCCGAACATCATCTGCGGGTCCGACGCACGGCTCGATACTACACGTTGGGGGACGCCTCGGCCCCGCCCCGCGAACTCTGGATCGTGTGCCACGGCTACGGGCAACTTGCCGGGCGCTTCATCCGGCACTTCCGGCCCATCGCCCATCCCGACCGACTGATCGTCGCCCCGGAAGCGCTGTCGCGTTTCTATCTCGATAACGCACTGCCCCACAGCGCCGACGCACGCATCGGCGCCACCTGGATGACCCGAGAGGACCGCGACTCCGAGATGGCCGACTACGTGGAGTACCTTGACGCCCTCGCTGCACTGTTCGTGCCGGGCCCCGGCGCGACTCAGCGGCCGCGCCTTGTTGCGTTCGGTTTCTCGCAGGGCGTGGCGACGGTCATGCGGTGGCTCGCACTCGGACAAGCGCGCGCCGACCGGCTCATCGCGTGGAGCGGAAGCCTGCCGCATGACCTCGACCTCGCGGCAGCCGGCAGCCGATTCGGTAGCGAACCGGTCACCTACGCGTGCGGCGACCGCGACGAGTTCTTCAGCACGACGCGTATCGCACAGCAGACCGGCGCGCTTGCGGCCGCCGGCATTCCCTACCGGTTCGTGCCGTTCCCGGGTGCGCACGCCATAGACGGCGACACGCTGGCTCGCGTAGCGGGCCCCCCGCCGGCGTAGCGTCCCCCCCCGTCCCCGCCGACTACTGGCCCACCGGTAGCCGGAAGATGGCCAATTGCGGATTGAGCCCCGCCGGGAGCTTGGCGCCTCCGGGCCCTGAGAACTGGATCGTGACCGCGGTCGAGGTGTCGGGCGTGTCCAGCCGATAGAACGACATCGTGCCCGGATCCATCACCGAGGTCGAGGTATCCGACGTGATGGAGAACAGCACGATCGGCATCGCATACGGAATGTCGGTTGCCGGAGCGCTGTTGGCGTACAGGCGCGCCCAGAGCTGGCGCAGGTTGCGGGTGACGAAGCGATTGGCGGCTGGCGCCGTGGTCCGCGGCAAGCCGGGCAGGCTGTCGGTGTAGAGCGCCGTTCCGAAGTCCGAGAACAGTTGTGGAAATGGCTCTCCCGTGGCCGCCACGATGTTGGCCACACCGATGGAGGTGCCGTTCTCCAGCCTGCGCCATACGGCGTGGCCAAACTGGTCTCCCAAGTAATGGACCATCGCCCAGTCGCCCCCCCGCCATGAGAAGCCGTTGTCCGCGTCGCTGTGCAGCGTCACACTGGCCGTGTCCGGTAACAGCCCGTACTGGTACGAGTCATACAGGAACCCCTGAACGAATCCCTCCGCCGAGTCGGGAAAGATCTGCGTGGGATCGGCACGGCACGCCGGCGGCGGGCATTTCGCCTCGTAGTACAGCGAGCCCAGCTCCTCGGCATTGATGCTGAGTCCCTCGTCCAGCCAACCGGTCTCGGGCTGTCCCCCGTGAAGAATCACGTGCGTTGAGAAATCGATCAGGTGCTGCATTTCGTGGAGGAACGTGGCGGGAACGACGCCGCCGACCTCCGCCACGCTGTGCTGACAGCTGACCGTCGCGAGCGGATCGGGCACGATGGAATAGAAGATCTCACCCTGGTTGGAATTCGGATCCGAAGCCGAATTGAAATCCTCCGAGTCGAAGAAGCCGGCGATGTACCCCAGCGTGTTACACTGCGACGAAGGCGTATCGGCATTCACCACCGGCGACATGAGCATGATCACGTGGCCGTTGTTGTCGATGTCCGATGGCGGACCGAACGCGGCCGTATCGATCGGATAGAGCGTCTGATCGAAGTATTGGCCGAACTGTTGGAGCTGCGTGGGGGTGAAGCCGTTCGCCGGCGCGAGCGTGTCGATGTACAGCAGGACGTCGTTGCCGACGTAGGCCAGTCTTGCCGCGACGGCCTTCCATGCATTGCCCGAGAAGTTCGAGAGCACGTGGAAGTTCCGGACGCTCCCTGCGGCCGGCACTGCGGTCATGGCGACGCTGGCCTGCACTTGGCCGTGGCGAGAGGCGACGGCCGCGCGCGCCCGCGCGCTCGTTGCGGCGAACGCGCCAGCGGTGTACAGCTTGCGCTCCTTCGCGCGTAGCGCGGCATATGCGCGGCTCTGCATCGTATGCGCGCGAACCGACGCCATGCTCACCGCAGCGGCAAGACCGCGTTCGATCATCGCCATCCGGGACCCCGACGCCGGCGGGGCCGAGTACGCCGAAGCGGCCACGTTGTACGGCACCCACGCGTCGGCCGCATTGTCGGTTGGGAATTCGGGAATCACCAGGTAGCTCGCGCCCTTCCCGGCCACGGTGACCGTGGTGCCGCCGTTGCTGCAGTCCACGCGCGCCGTCTGCGCGGCGCCCAGCGTGAGCGTGTCGGCGATCGAACAGGGATTCCGCGTGAACGACGCGCTCCCGGTCGTCGTCGACTGGCTGCTCAGCGTGGGGGGCGGAGCGTTGCATGCCGCGAGGGCGACGAGCGCCGTCATGAACGCGGCAATCCGCGTCGTGGCGGCGGGGGTCGGGATAGTGAACTTGGTTCGGAACGGCATTGGGTGGCCCGGATTGTGTTCCCAACGTGATAGTCGGCGGTACATGGCGAAGTTCCATGCGATCCGACCATCCCGCCGCGTTACGGGCGCTTGCGGTCGATGAACCGGCTGAGGTCGCGGCGGTCCTTCTTGGTTGGGCGCCCTTTTTCTTCCCAGACGAACGCCGCCGGGGCGAGCCGGAGCTGTTCCGCCAGCCGCTCCCGTTCCGCACGCGATTCCGCGGTCTCGTCGTACAGAGCCTGTGCGTCTCGCGCCGAGCCGCGGCGTCCGGCCAGCGCGCGGACGATTACGATGTGTTCGTACGGGCCGAGCCGCACGCGCACCTCGTCGCCGGGCTGAACCATTTTGGCTGGTTTGGCGCGATCCTTATTCACCTCGATCTTGCCACCGGTCACGGCATCTGTGGCCAGCGAGCGTGTCTTGTAGAAGCGCGCTGCCCAGAGCCACTTGTCGATGCGGATCCTGGATTCGTCGCCCGCCATTCGTCGGCTGCCCTAGTACCCCTCACCTTCCACCACCGCCCGTCCGGCGAAATGGCGGTAGATGAACGCGATGTAGAGGCAGGCGATGACCATTCCGGGGATCCACCACGCAAGCCCGCTCCGCAGACTACTGCTGGACGCGGCAACGGCGTGCGTCGTGAGAGAGTAGGCCGGGTCGGTGGTGGCGGGAAGCACGTACGGGAAGAGCCCGAATGCCACGCTGGCCAGCATGCCGGCCAGGTACGCAGCGGAACCCAGGAACGCGGTGCGGGGGCGATGGCCGCGGATGGCGCGCCACGCCACGGCGAGCCCGGCCATCGCGAGGAGGGCGAAGACGTATCCCCCGGGCGCTTCGGCTAGCCGCTGAGGCACCAGCGGCTGCACGATGAATGTGAGGGCGGTGATGAGAAGCGCGAGGCCGAGCACGGCACCCCAGAGCCCGCGGGCCGCCCGCCGGGCGCGCTCGCCGAGCGCGTCGCCGGTCTTCAGCCATACCCACAACGCCCCATGCATGGCCAGTGCGGCGAGCGCGGCGAGCCCCACGGCAATGGTGTACCAGTCGAGGATGCCGGTGTCGGCCCCGACGCGGAAGTTCGTCCAGAGCGGCTCGAAGAACCAGCCATCGGCATTGAGCGGTACGCCCCGCACCACGTTGCCGAGCGCGACGCCGAGGAAGAGCGCGAGCAGCGCGCTCGCCACGCAGAAGACCACGTCCCAGAACGGCGCCCAGATCTCGCCCGCCACGTGGGCGCGGAATTCGATCGATATGCCGCGCAGCACGAGCAGCCAGAGCACCATCATCAGGGGCAGGTAGAAGCCGCTGAAGCTCGACGCGTAGAGCCCTGGGAAGGCGAAGAACAACGTCCCGCCGGCGGCCAGCAACCAGACCTCGTTCCCGTCCCACACCGGGCCGATGCTGCGCAGGATGAGGCGCCGCTCGGTCGGGGTCCTCGCGAGCCAGAGGTGCATCGCGCCCGCCCCGAGGTCCAGTCCGTCGAGGATCGTGTACATGATGAGCATGCCACCCACGAGCCAGAACCAGAGGGTCTCCATCGCTCATCTCCTCCCGTCGTCGGCCGCAGCTCTGATGGCAGCGCCTGGATCTGTCGGACTGCCGGGCGACGCCGCCACGGCGGCCTCGGCCTCTGGGCCGTGTTCGATTTCGCGTCGAACGAGGAACAGGAAGAGTATCCCGAGCACGAGATACAGCCCCAGGAATCCGAGCAGGGTGAACATGCCATTGCCCGACGAGACCGTGGGAGAGGCGCCGGCGTCGGTGCGCAGCAGCCCGTACACCAACCATGGCTGGCGGCCGAGTTCAGCGGTCAGCCACCCCGCTGTATTGGCGATGTAAGGGAAGGGGAGGCTCAGCATCAGGATCCAGAGCATGGCCTTCGAGTCGAACAGCGTGCCGCGCCAAAGCTTGTACGCCGCCACGACCGTGATCGCGATGAACAGGGTGCCGAGGCCGACCATGATGTGGTAGGCGAAATAGAGCAACGGAACGTTGTCGGGCCAATCGTTCGTCGGGAATGCCTCGAGTCCCTGCACTTCCGCGCCCCATCGCCGGTAGGTCAGGAAGCTGAGCGCACCTGGCACCACGAGCTGATTGTCCAGCTCGCGTTTCACCATGTCGGGCTGGCCGACGACGGCGAGCGGCGCGCCATTCGTGGTGTTGAATAATCCCTCCATCGCCGCCAGCGTCGCCGGTTGGTGATCGGCCACCATCCGGCCCTGCTGGTCGCCGAGTGGAAAGACCTGTGCGAGCGAGGCGATCACGCCCGCGATCACGCCGAGGCGCAGGAACGTCCGCGCGTACCGCGCGTGCTGGCCCGCCAGCAGGTAGAATGCGCCCACGGCGGCGACCACGAATGCCGCCGTGATCACGGCCCCGACCATGTTGTGCAGGTACTGCCAGATGGCCCATGGATTGCCGAGCAGCGCCCCGAGGCTGGTGAGCGAGAGCCGGCCGTCCGCGGTCAGTGCGTACCCCACCGGATGCTGCATGAATGCATCGGTGGCGATGATGAAATAGCCCGACAGCCAGGAGCCGACGAACACGGCCAGCGACGTCGCCCAATGCGCGCGCCGGCTCAGCCGCTTCTCGCCGAACAGGAACAGCCCCAGAAAGCTGGACTCGAGGAAGAACGCGAACACGCCCTCCATGGCCAGCGGCTGCCCGATGACGCCGCCCGCGGCCTTCGAGAACGCCGCCCAGTTGGTGCCGAACTGGAACTCCATCGGGATTCCGGTCACGACACCGACCGCGAAGTTGATGGCGAAGATCCGGGCCCAGAAGCGAGCCGCACGGTCGAGGTGTTCGCTGCCGGTGCGCAGCGCGGCTGTCTTCAGCACGAAGATCAGCAGCGCCAGCCCCATGGTGAGCTGGGGAAACAGGTAGTGATACGTGACCGTGAAGGCGAAGAGGAGGCGATCCACCATGACCGGATCCGACATGAACGCTCCTCCCAAGGGGACATCAGGCGCGGCGACCGTTCGGAAGATCGGCGGTTGTTCCGACCGGGTCAATTCGATGATGACGCCACGACGGCCGCATTCCGTTGGCCGGTTCCCGAGACCGTCGCGCATCGCGACGGCGGGCGAGCACATCGTCGGCGATTCCCCCACGCCGCCACTTGACAGCTAATGACCAGCAGGTAAGTTAATTGGCTGGCGAGGCCGATCCCTTTGCCTGCCAATTTCTTGGCTCAGTGAAGTAAGTGACCGACCCGTCGGTCATTTTGATTTGTGTAGGCCCTTGGAGGACGACGATGGTCCAACCCGATCTCGCGCACGAGCCAAAATGGCGCCGCATGCCCGAAGAGCGGCCGCGCCAGATCCTCGACGCGGCGTTCGAAACGTTTGCGGAGCACGGGCTCGCCTCGGCCCGCCTCGAGGACATCGCCAGGCGGGCGGGCGTCTCCAAGGGCACGATCTACCTCTACTTCCCGAGCAAGGAAGATCTGTTCCGCGAAGTCGTGCGCCACACGGTGGGCGACGCGATCGACGAGGTCGAACGCCGCCTCGCCGGCCCCACGGCCATGGATGATCTGAATTCATTTATGGACGCGCAATGGCACTTTCTCTGCTCGCCCAAGTTCCCGCCGCTGCAGCGCTGGATCCACTCCGAACTCACGGCATATCCGGAACTCGCCAGCTTCTACGGCCAGGAAGTCCTGGGGCGCGGCCGGCGTCTCCTCCGCGCGATCCTCGAGCGCGGGATGGAGCGCGGCGAATTTCGCCGCATGGACAGCGGCCGCGCCGCTCGCGCGCTGGTCGCCCTGCTCGTCACGTACGGGAACTGGCGGCACCAACCGGTGCTTTGCGATTCGATCGACGGCAGGTCGGACAAACAGTTGCTCGAGGAAATCAAGGAGTTCTACCTCTCCGCCATCCGACCCGTTCCCGACGCCTCGAACGCGAACACGCCCCCTCTCACATGATCGCCATGCCTCGTTCCTCCCTGCGCGCCACACTGGCGCGCCTCGTGACTGCCGCGGCCCTGTTCGCGACGGCCAGAGCCGCGGGCGCCCAGCAGGCGGCACCGCAACCACTCTCGCTCGCCGACGCGATCCAGATGGCTGCCAAGCAGAGTGCGCTCGTCGAAACCGCTGCGCTGCGCACGACCGAGGCCGAGGCCCGCGTCTCGCAGAGCCGCTCGGCCTTTCTGCCCAACGTCTCGGCGTCGGCCACCGAGGCCAAGAACACCCTGAACTCGGCCACCTTCGGCTTCAACTTCCCGGCGCAGCCAGGCCAGCCGCCGCTGCTCAATCCGTTGGGCCAAGTGATCGGGCCGGTTACGACGCTGGACCTGCGCGGGCACATCTCGCAGACGGTCTTCGATCCCGCGGCCTATGAACGCCTGCAGGCGTCGAAGGCGAGTGCCGCCGCGGTGAGCGTGGGGGAGAGCGCAGCGGCCGAGCAGGCGGCCGTTCAGGCGGCGGTGGCGTACCTGCAGGCGCTGCGCGCCGACGCGCAGCTCACGGCCCGGCTCGCCGACTCGTCGCTGGCCGCGGATCTCCTCGGCATCGCCCGCGACCAACTCTCGGCCGGCGTGGGCGTGGCGCTCGACGTCACGCGCGCCGCGTCGCAGTTGGCGGGCGTCAGGGCACAACTCATCGGGGCCCGGAACGCGCAGGCCCAATCGCGGCTCGATCTCGCGCGGGCGCTCAATCTGCCGCTCGATACGCCGCTCGAACTCACCGATTCGCTGGACGCGCTGACCACGGTGCCCGACGCGGCCGATGCCGACGCCGCGGTACAGCGGGCGCTGCAGGCCCGTCCCGACGTGCGCGCGCTGGAGCAGCAGGTGCGCGCGGCACAGGTGCAGATGAACGCGACCCGCGCCGAGCGGTTGCCCACGATCAACGCCTTCGGCGACGACGGCGCCATCGGCCTCCGGCTCAACAAGCTGCTCGTGACCTACACCTGGGGCATCCAGCTCTCGGTGCCCGTCTTCGACGGCAACCGTCGCCGGGGCCGGGTGGACGAACAGGACGCCGCGATGCGCGAACTGCAGGTGCGCATGCGCGACCTGCGGCAGCAGGTGGCGGTGGAAGTGCGTAGCGCCGCACTCGACGTCGCCTCGGCGCGTCAGGCGGTGGATGCCGCGGGCGAGCACGAACAGCTTGCCGAGCAGGAAGTCTCGCAGGCGCGCGACCGGTTCCGCGCCGGCGTGGCCGGCAACGCCGACGTCATCACGGCGTCCCTGTCGCTCAACGCGGCGCGCACGCAACTCATCGATGCCCAGACCGCATTCCAGTCGGCCCGCGTGGCGTTGGCATACGCCGAAGGCCGCACGACCTCCATTCAATAGCCGCGTTCCGTTTGCTCAACCGATCACGACCCATCTCTCCGTAACGACGACCCATGGCGACTCCAACGACCTCTGCAGACCGCGACGCGGCGCCGGCTCCCAACGGTAACCGGCGGCGGCTGGTACTTCCCATTCTCATCATCCTCGTGGTGCTCGGGCTCGGCTGGGCCTTCGAACAGTGGCGCTACAGCCGCAGTCACGAGTCCACCGACGATGCACAACTCGACGGTGACATGACGCCCGTGCTCGCCAAGGTCGGCGGCTACGTGCAACGCATCACGATCGACGAGAACGAGCACGTGGCGGGCGATTCGCTGCTCGTGCTCATCGATCCCGCCGAGTACCAGGCGCGCCTGGCGCAAGCGGAGGGCGAACTGGCCGCGGCGCGCGCCGCGGTGTCGGGCCCGCTGGGCGAGGGGCAGGCACAGGCCATGGTACAGGCCGCGTCGAGCCAGCGCGCCTCGCTGGAGGCACAGATCAGCGCCGCCAAGGCCAACCTCATCAAAGCGAACGCCGACCTCGCACGCGCCAAGGAGCTTGTGGCCAAACAGATCGTGTCCCGGCAACAGCTCGACGCCGCACAGGCGGCCGCCGACGCGGCCGCGGCCGCGCTGCAGGCACTCCAACGCCAGCAGAGTGCGGCCGGATCGAATATCACGGCGGCCCGGGCCGGCGTACGCCTGGCGCAGGCACGTCTCGCCGCGGCGCAGGCAACGGTGGAGAACGCGAAGTTGCAGCTCTCGTACACCCGCATTACCGCCCCGATGGCGGGCATGGTGTCGCGCAAGCAGGTGGAGATCGGGCAGCTCGTGCAGCCCGGTCAGCCGTTGCTCACGATCGTTGCCGACACCGGCGTATGGGTGACGGCGAATTATAAGGAAACGCAACTCTCGGACATCCGCGTGGGCCAGCCGGTGGACATCGAGATCGATGCCTACCCCGGGTGCGCGGCCAAGGGCAAAGTGGAGAGCCTGTCGGCCGCGACGGGAGCCATGTTCGCGCTGCTCCCGCCCGATAATGCCACCGGCAACTTCACCAAGGTCGTGCAGCGCGTGCCGGTGCGCATCGCCGTCACAAAGGGATGCGGCGCCAGCCAGCCGCTCCGGCCGGGCTTGTCCGTAAACGCGCACATCGCCACCAAGTAGTCGGGGCTCCCTTCCATGACGGACACGACGACCGCTGAGGTCGACGCGGGCGTGCATCGTACCCCCGGCGCGCGCGACACGGCTCGCTTCGTGCCGCCGCCGGCGCGTGCCGGCGAGCACGAGGACCCGTACAAATACAAGTACATCATCGCCATCGCGGTGACACTGGCTGCCATGCTGGAGCTGATCGATACGTCGATCGTCAACGTCGCCATCCCCCACATGATGGGGAACTTGGGGGCGACGCTCGACGAGATCTCGTGGGTGTCCACCGGCTACATCATCGCCAACGTGATCGTCATTCCGATGTCGGGATGGTTATCGGCCTACTTCGGGCGCAAGCGCTATCTCACCGGATCGATCGCGCTGTTCGTCGGGGCCTCGTTCATGTGCGGGGCCGCCACGTCGCTGGGTGGACTCGTCCTGTGGCGGGTGGTGCAGGGATTGGGCGGGGGCGCGCTCCTGTCCACCGCGCAGACCACCCTGTTCGAGTCGTTCCCGCCCGACGAGGTGGGAATCGGCCAGGCGATGTTCGGCGTCGGCGTGATGGTGGGACCGACGATCGGTCCCACCCTCGGCGGCTACATCGTGGACAACTACAACTGGCCCTGGATCTTCTACATCAACGTTCCGCTGGGTATCCTGGCGGGCTTCATGGTCTACACGTATGTCCACGATGCCGCGCATCAGGCACGCGCCAAGAGCATCGATGTGGCCGGCATCCTCTTCCTTGCCACCGGTGTCGGCTCGCTGCAGTGGATGCTCGAGCGTGGCGAGCGCTACGATTGGTTCGATTCACGCTTCGTGACGGCACTGTGTGTGACCGCCGTGGTGTCGTTCGTGCTGCTGATCTGGCGCGAACTCACCGCCAAGGAACCGGTGATCAACTTCCGCGTATTCAGGAGCCGGCAGCTCACTGCCGGTGTGAGCATCGCCGCGTTTCTCGGACTGGCGCTGTTCGGCTCCATCTTCGTGCTCCCGGTATTTCTTCAGCAGTTGCACGGATTCACGGCCAACCAGACGGGGCTGGTCATTCTTCCTGGCGCCCTCGCGTCGGCGGTCACCATGGCGTGGGTAGGACGCAACGCGAACAGGCTGGACGCACGTGCGACGGTCACCATCGGCGCGCTGTTCTTCATGCTGTCCATGTGGCAGCTCTCCACGCTCACGCTCGACGCGGGGCGCGGGGATCTGTTCTGGCCGCTGATTTGGCGCGGTCTCGGGCTGGGGCTGATCTTCGTGCCTCTCACCAACGCCACGATGGCCGAATTGGCCACCAGGGACCTGGCCCAGGGCACCGGGATGTTCAACCTCACCCGTCAGCTCGGTGGATCGATGGGCATCGCGATCATGGCCACGCTGCTCACGCGGTTCACGACGATCGCCAAGAGCGGCCTGGCGGAGCACGTCACGACCATGGACCCCCGGTCGCTCGGCCGGTTGCGAGCCCTCACCAATGCGATGATCGGCCGCGGCGCGAGTCCATTGGTCGCGCACCAGCAGGCCCTGGCGATCATGGACCATCAGATCTCGGCGCAGGCCAGCGTGCTGGCGTTCTCCAAGATCTATCTGCTCAGCGGCGCGCTGCTCCTCTCGTCCCTCCCCCTCCTGTTCTTCTTCCACACCGGCAAGGCGCGCACCACAGTACGCTCCATGCACTAGTGGCTGGGGCGGCGGTCTCGGCAGGCCGCTCCTGCCGGCCGGAACTGTTCGGGCCCGCGCGTGATTGTGACCTGTGAGCACCCCGAACGGGATTCTTTCACGGAACGCTAACGTCGAGCCCATGACCCCACGCCATCACTGGATCGTTCGGGTCACCCACTGGGTGAACGCCGTAGCGCTCACGATCATGGTCACCAGCGGCCTGCGCATCTTCAACGCCTATCCGGCGTTCGCGCGCAAGGGCGAGTCGTTCTGCTGCTACCCGTTCGAGGGCAAGGCCATCCCCGCGTGGCTGACGTTTGGCGGCTGGCTGGCCGGTGCCCGCCACTGGCACTTCGCGGCGATGTGGCTGCTCGTCGTCAACGGGCTCGTCTATCTGGGCTTCATCTACCTGCACGGGGAATGGCGCGATCTCGTACCGCGGCGTCGGCAACTGCGCGACGCGTGGGAGATGCTCAGGTTCTACCTATTCGTGCGGCCGGACCATCCGCGCCAGGGCAAGCACAATGCGCTCCAGCGTGGAACGTATTTCGCGCTTCCGGTGTTCGGGGCACTCGCCGTGGTGTCGGGCATCGCCATCTGGAAGCCCGTGGAGCTGGCCTGGCTCACGAACCTGTTGGGTGGCTACGTGTGGGCCCGCTACTGGCACTTTCTCGCCATGCTGGCGATCGTCGTGCTATCGTTCGCCCACATCTTCATGGTGTTCGCGGTGGATCCCTATTCGTTGCGCGGGATGATCACCGGCAACTACGACGAGGCGCGGTCGCCGGAAGCCCGGAACGCGAGGCCACTGTGGTGGAGGCGCCCAGCGCCGGGACGCGCTGCGTCCGCCAGGCCGGAGGGGCCATGAGCATGGACCGTCGTCGGTTTCTCGCGCTCTCGGGTGCGTCGCTCACGGCGGCCTTTCTGGCCGCCTGCGACTCGCAAGGACCTGACCGTGCTCAGCCCCTGCTCGCGTTCGCGGAACGAAAGAACGAGGGCGCGGAGCGATTCCTGTTCCGCCACACGTCCATGGACCACGCGCCGCGCGGCGCGGCGACCGCGGGCGTTGCCTTCCCACAGTACTTCGTCTCTGACACCGTGCCGGTGTGGAACACCGCCGCCCGTGGTCCGTGGACCCTCCAGGTCACGGGGCTCGTCGATCACCCGTTCACGCTCACCCTCGAAGACCTTCTCCGTATGCCGAGTATCACGCAGCGCGTGAACCATTATTGCGTGGAAGGCTGGACGGCGGTGGCCGACTGGACCGGGACGCGGGTCTCCGATCTGGCCAGGCTCGCGGGCGTGCACCCCGCGGCGCAGTACGTGGACTTCGCGTCGTTCGACGACGGCTACCACGAGAGCTGGGATCTGGCCAGCGCCATGCACCCCCAGACGCTCATCGCATACGGCATGGACGGCAAGCTGCTCGCACCCGGCCACGGCGCGCCGGCGCGCGTCCATTCGCCGATCAAGCTCGGCTACAAGAACACCAAGTACTTGGTGCGCGTCCAATTCATGGCCCAGCGCAACGGCGGCTACTGGAGCGACCAGGGCTACGAGTGGTACGGCGGTACTTAACGTCGGCCGGCGGCCTGCGTCTCTCTTGGTGAAGCGCGCGCGATGGGGCGCGATGCAGGCACCAGGGAGAGGCATATGAAAGGGAAGATGACGACGCTCGTAGCGTTGGCGCTCGCAGGGAGCGCGGCGGTCGCTGGGGCGCAGCGTGGCGGCATGGGTCCAATGCGCGGCCCGGTCATGGGGCGCGGCGGCGCGCCGGGTGGGATGGCGGCCGTGATACAGCGCCAACTGTTTCGCGGCATCACGCTCACCGACACCCAGAAAACGCAGTTGAGGAAACTCGGTGACGGCGGTCGCACGCAGATGCTGGCGCTGGCCAAGTCGGCGCAGGCCGATCGCCAGGCGATGCACACCGCGCGCGAGAACGGCGATACGGTGGCGCTCAAGGCGGCCCGCCAGAAGCTCGAAGGATGGAGCAACCGGGGTATCGCGCTGCGGGGCCAGGTCCTGCAAAGCGCGCGCGGCATCCTCACCGCGGACCAGCAGAAGCAGTTCGATGGCAATCGGACGCGCTTGCAGCACCGTGCGGCGGCTGCCCAGCGGTACCTGCGACAGCAACGGACTTGGTCGCGTCGCGGGGCGATGATGCGCGCCATGGGACCCAATCGCTGGCGGTTCGCGCCATGGGGCGGTCGTGCCGGCGGGCCTGCGTTCCAGCACGGCGGCCGGTTCGGTCCGGGGCGCGGCGGGTGGTTCGGCCGGGGGCAGGGCTTTGGTCCGCCCAATCGCGGCCGCGGCGGTCCGCCTCCGGGAGGGCAGCCCCCGGACTCGAGTCACACACCGCCACCGATCGCAGGCTGAGGTCTCACCGGTCCGGCAACGTGGGGGGACCCGGGGCCGGCGGGTGGGGATGGGGCGCGTAGGGCTCGCGGAAACGCGAGCCCTACGTGTCTTGTGCCTTCAGCCGTCAGTCGTTCCTGGCGCCGGCCTCTTGCCTACCACCCCGGTGCGAGTTGGACCCCCACCACCCAGTTCTTGCCAGGCCGCTCGAACGGGTGCGCCAGATAGGTCTCGAGCACGAAATAGCCCATCAGATTCACGCGTGCCGTGATACCAGTGCTGAACACCGGGATATGGTCCACGCAGTTCACGAACGCGCTCTGCGCCACGGCGGCCGCGCTGAAACAACTGGCCGGGATGCCGTTGGCCGAGCGGGCCAGCCGCCAATCCGGCGGCTGGCTGGACGAGTAGGCGATGCCGCCGTCGAAGAACGGTGCGATCTCGACCGGGAGCAGCGAGGTCGGGAACACCCCGAATTGAGGCGAGCCGAACAGCGGAATCCGGAATTCGAGATTGAACACGTCCACACGGCTGCCCAGCAGCCGGTCGAATACGGGGCAGGCATTCGATCCGCCGTTGGCCACGCATTCATTCGGGCTGAACGATCCCAACCCATAGCCGCGAATCAGCGTTTCCTCGCCAAGGTACAACGGGTAGATCTGCCCGTTGTTGTAGGCTTCGGCGTCGCGCCCGTAACGGCCGTAGTGCAGGCCGCGCACCGCCAACGTGAACGGCTGCATGAAGAAGTAGCGCCGGTAGTCGCCGAGCAGCCCCTGGAAGTTCAGCTGGCCAAACGTGGGGGTGTATTCCACGCGCCACCGCTCGCCGGACACGGGTCCGACGTACGCGAAGTTGGAATTGTCCGAGACGAACGCGATGTCGGCCTGCGTGTAGAATGTGGACGGCAAGCTGGGGACGTTGGAGAGCGCTTCATCCGCCACGGAGCCGCCTACCACGGTGATGCGATCGACCTGCTCGTCGTATCCCAGGCGCGTGCCCGACACTCCGAGTTCGAGGCGGCGCGTGGTCGAGAACGGGTACTGCGTATTCAGCGAGAGCTGGTCGATGTAGATGCGCTGCAGGATCTGATAGTAGTTGACCGCGGGCAGCCCCTGGAACGTCGTGTCGGCGAGTCCGGTATAGCCCGTGAGGTAGGGGATGTGCTCGATCCCGAGGCCCCAGTTCCATCGATGCTTGAGGTCCGTGTAGTACACGGCGCCACCGATGTCCTTCACCGTGCCGTTGGCCTGGAGCACCGTGTAGATCTGGCGGTCGCTCAGCTGATCGCCCCACAGCGCGGCGATGCCACCGGCCACGCCCGTTCCGAAGTATCCGCCCACCTGAACGCCGATGCTGGGCTGGCTGATCGCATCGAGCGAGAACGACGAGTGGTACGGATGCACGGTGAACTCGCTCCCCGACACGAGCCCCGTGAACGGGTCGCTCAGGTAGGCCGTGACGGTGTTCGTCCCCGGCAGATCACCCGGTGGCAGGATACTCGCCACGTTGAGCACCGACGTGGGCTGCACCGGCACGCCGGTGGTGGCCGCCGCGTCGAGTCCGTAGATCGCGTATCCCTGGCCCTGGAACACCGTGAACAGCATCCGGCCGGTGGTCGGCGACACGGTGATCGCCGGCGACGTTTCGGTGATGCCGCTGACCCCGGTGGCCACCTTCGTCACCCGCCGCACCTCGCCCGTGGCGAGGTCCAACCGGTACACGTCGCTGAACCCGTCCTGGTCCGATACGAACAACAACTCCTTTCCGTCGGGCGTGTACTGCGGATTGATTTCCTTGGCGTTGGGAAATGGCGAATAGACCGTCACCGGCCCGCCGTTCACACTGATCGTGGCCAGCTGAAGCGGCGAGAACCGCAGGTCCTTGAAGCTGGTGCTCGGCCCGCGGTCGGTCGTGAACGCGATCGTTTGTCCGTCCGGCGAGAACTGCGGCATCTCGTCGGCGTTTCGATCGTTCGTCAACTGCCGGACCTGACCCGACGCGAGGTCGAGCGTGTAGATGTCGCTGATCCCACCCGCCATCCCCGACAGCGCGAGCAGCTTGCCGCCGGGCGACCACGAGATGCCGGTCACCGCGCCCACGCCAGGGACGCCGATGCGGCGTTCGATCTTCCCGGTCGCCACGTCGAGAATCGCTATGTCGTCGCGGCCGTCCTCGTCCACCATGAACGCGAACTGTTTGCCATCGGGCGACCAGGCGCCGCTGGAATTGACGAAGTTCAGTGCGTCGAAGTGCGGATCGCTGGCCGGCGACGCCAACTTCCTGATGATGCGCCCGGTCTTCGCATCGGCCAGGTACAGGTCGATGCTGAATAGACTGCGCGACGAGAAGAACGCGACGTACTGGCCGTCGGGACTGATCACCGGCGACACGTTCATGTCGGCGAGCTTGCGCCCCGTCTGCAGCACCGGCTGGCCCGCGTCCTGCGGCTTGGTGCGGCCCACGAGTTGGGACGTATACAGTGCCTTGTTGGCCGCCGCCCAGTCGGCGCTCAGCGAGTCGGGCGTCTCACCGAGCACCCGTGTGATGGCGTTGTCGAGTCCCAGGCGCAGCGATGTACGATAGATGTCCACCACCGACCGCTCGCCCCAACGCCCGGCGACGTACGCCCAGAGCGCCTGCCCGTAGCGATAGGGAAAGAACCGCGGATCGGTATTCAATTGCTTGATCGTCGGAAAGGAATCGCGCTCCACGGCGTCGCGCATCCACATCGCCGTGAGCGGGCTGTTCCGGCCGAGCGAGAAGTACTCCGCCATGCCCTCGATCAGCCAGCCCGGGAGCGTGCTCATCCGGGCCAGCCCGTTCACGTCCCCATTCTCCGCGATGTCGTACTGGAATACGTGCACGAGTTCGTGGCCGATCACGTGATCGTTGTCCTTGTAACTGCCCGTGAATGGCAGCACGACGCGGTCGCGCATCCCTTCCGTCACACCGCCCGTGGCTTGGTCGGGTGACTCCTGGATGACGTTCGTCTGCTCGAAGTCGGCGTGGTCAGCGTACAGCACGATCGACTTGCGCTCGAATTGGTGCGAGAAGGTCTCCGAATGCCGCGTGTACCACCGCTCCGCCATCCGCCCCGCGTCGAACGCCGCCAGGGATTCGGCCGGATAGTAGTACATGTCGAAGTGCGGGGTGCGGAGAATCCGGAAGTCGAACGTCTGGTACTGGACCTTGTTGCGCCCAAAGTACTGGGCCGACGCGGTCGACACTCCGCCTGCAGCCAGGAACGCCAGCGCCAGAGCCGCCCGGCGCGTGAGCGATCGAATCATTGAAGCCCCGCGGTGGAACCGCCTTGAAATGGTCGTCATCACCTTGGATCGCATGCCTGCTGAATACGGGTCGCCGCGCGCTGAAGCAAGGGGGATTGCCGTTCCCGAACGTATGGGGGATTGGCAGGGCATACGCGCCCCGGCGTACGTTTCAATAATGGGGTGTGGTACGCCACAGAGTTCCTAAAGTGCCCGATTGACGGTTCCCCTGCGCGGCCGTTGCGCGGCACACCCACCCTCTCCAATCCGGAGCGTCCCGGCATTCGTTCCCATCTCTTGCCCATGCCACCCCGCGAACGCTGGCGCCCGCCCCACGCCCCGCCTCACGATCGCCGCGCGCTCTTCGAAACGAGACGTATGGTCCCCACCTGCCCGCTCCCTAGTCCGCGTCACCATGACGGCGACGTTTGCGCTCCCCGCGGCGGCGCTTGTCCTCAAGCCGGCGCTCAACCGAGGCGCGCGTAGGCTTGGTGGGACGCCGACGCTTCGGCACCACCAGCCCTCGGCGCACCACCGTCGCCAACCGCTCTTCAGCCGCGTCGCGATTCTGCGCCTGGCTCCGCCGTTCGCTGGCCACCACTCGCAGCGTGCCGTCGGCCGTGAGCCGCGAGCGGAGGGCCTGAGTAAGCCGTTCTCGCTGCGCGTCCGACAGCGCGCGCGACCGCGTCACGTTCCACTCCAACTCCACGCGGGTGGACGACGTGTTCACGTGCTGACCGCCCGCGCCACCAGCCCGCGATGCCCGCACGGCGAGCTCGTGGCGCGGAATGGTGAGCGACGCGCTGACGTACAGGTCAGTCCGACCGTTCACGGCCTCGCTCCACCGCCCGATGCACGCGCAATGCCGCTACCCGGCGGCCATCCATCGCCACCACTTCCAACTCTCCCCCCGGGTACGGCGCCCGGTCCCCGATCCTCGGCAACCGCCCCAGCCGGGCGAACGCGTAGCCCCCGATGGTTCGCCAATCGCCGTCCGGAATCGGTAGCTGGTATTCCCGACGCACGTCGCGGAGCGACAGGGATCCTGCCAGCTCGAGCACGCCGTCCGTCTCGATCGCGACCCGGGTCGCCACGTCGTACTCGTCGTTGATGTCGCCGATGACCTGTTCCACCAGATCCTCGAGCGTCACGATGCCCGCCGTCCCCCCATATTCGTCGAGCACGATCGCCACGTGCGCCCGTGTCTTTCGCAGGTCGTCGAGCACGCGCTGTGCCGGACGGGTGTCGGGCACGAACACCGGCTCCCGCAGGTGCCGGGCCAACGAGAACGGCATTCCCGAGTCGTGCAGCCAGAGATCCTTGGCCAGAAAGACTCCCACGATGTCGTCCAGCGATGTGCCGTACACGGGATAGCGCGAATAGCGCTCGCGCCGCAACACGTCGTGCACCTCTTCCTCGGTGGCGTTGAGCGGGAGCGCCACGACGTTCGTGCGCGGTCGCATGACCTCCCGCACGCGCTTGGCGTGAATCTGCAGCACGCCGGCCAGCATCCGGGCCCCGGCTTCCGACGCCCCCGCCGGTCCAGACCCGTCGACCAGACGGGCCAGAGCGGCGGCATCCGCCTCCGGCCCTGGACCCGGGGCATCATCAGGCGCGGAAATACCAAGTAAGCCCAAGCCCCAATTGCGGATACGCCGGAACACGCCGACGGCTCGGCGATGGTTCATCTGCGGGTAGTCAGTCTGGGGCATCCGGCTGGGTCGGTCAGAAACGTATGCACCGGCGGGTCGTCCATGCCTGTAGCAGAATGCCAGTGTGAACGGGTCTTGAGAAATCTCGCACTTTGCAATAGCCAACCCTCGTGCGCTCTCACACTTCAGTAGGAAGCCCAACCTCTTTCGAGGCCATGTTGGACCCACGGCACCTGCTCCGCTGGGTCTACCTTGGCCGGCTTTCGGTCGCGAGTGCGATCTTCATCGCCGGCGTGGTGAATTGGGCCAAGCAGGAAACCGATGCCTCAAAACTCACTGTGGTCACCGTGGCCTTCGCGCTGGTCACGGTCCTCACGGTCGTGTCGTTCGCGTACAGCGAAATATACCGAAAGCCGCTCGGCAAGACCTTCTTGTACCTGCAGAGCATCCTCGATTTGCTGCTCGTGACGGTCGTGGTACACGTCACCCCGGGCAGCCCAGACAGCGGCTCCGTCTCCCAATTCTCGGCGCTGTATATCCTGGTCATCGCCACCGCCACCCTCATGCTGCCTGTTGGTGGCGGACTGCTCGTCGCGGCGCTGGGCATCGTGCTGTTCTTCGCCGACACCGTGTTCGGCCTGAACGCCCAGATGCACAACTCCATCGTATGGGCGCAGCTCGGCGTATTCGCCGCCGTGTCGCTCGGCTGTGCGATCCTTGCCTCGCAATTACAGAAGGCGGGCGAGGGCAAAGAAGTGCTGGTCGCTGCCCTCGAGCATGCGCGCGTGCAGGCCGATGACATCCTGCGCAACATCCAGAGTGGGGTCGTCACGATCGATTCGGGCGGCAATCTGCGCTACGCCAATCCCAAGGCGCAGACACTACTGGGAGTCGATCTGGAGTCCGCCATGGGCGTACCGGTGGTCGATCAGATCCAGGCGGTGGCGCCGGAACTTGCGCAGGCCTTGGAGCAGTCGGTGACCAACCGAATCCGCACCTTGCGGGGCGAAGGGACCGTCACCGCCGGGGGACGGCGCTTTCCGATCGGCGTGACCACCACGTACACCGAGGGCGATGGCCAGCGCACCGAACGCACCGCCACAGCCATCTTCCAGGATATCTCCGACCAGAAACGCATCGACACGCTGCGGCTGCGCGCCCAACGGCTGGAGGGCGTGGCCGAGTTGAGCGCATCGCTGGCCCACGAGATCAAGAATCCGCTGGCCTCCATTCGCAGTGCGGTGGAGCAGTTGGCCAAGATGCGTCAGGAATCAGCCGACCAGCAGACGTTGAGCGGCCTCGTATTGCGCGAGTCCGACCGCCTGTCGCGGCTGCTCACCGAGTTCCTCGACTTCGCGCGCGTGCGGGTGTCGCGCACCGGTTCGGTGAACGTGGCCGATCTCGTGCGCGGTGCGGCCCGCCTCGTGGAGGCGCATCCCGACCGGCGCGACGTGTGCGTCGTGTGCACCGCGCCCGACGATGAATCGCTGGTCGTGCAGGGCGACGAAGACCTGCTGCACCGCGCGGTATTCAACCTCGTGCTCAATGCGGCGCAGGCCTCGCCCGATGGCGGTACGGTACGCGTGGACGCGATGGTCATGACGCCGGACCAGCTTCCCCTCGGTGTGCGCTACGACCAGGGGAGCGTCTCGGTGCGGGTGAGCGACGAAGGGTCGGGCATTGCGCTCGAGATCCGCGACCGGCTGTTCGATCCCTTCTTCACCACCAAGGCAGGCGGCAGCGGGCTCGGGCTCGCCGTGGTGCACCGGGCCATCGAGGCACATCGCGGCGTGGTATTTCTCGACAGCGGCGCCCGCGGCACCACGTTCACTGTCATCCTGCCGCAGGCACAGACCCCCACCGGAGACACTGCGTGACCACCCGCCCGCCGGACCCGCGGCCCACCGTGCTCGTCGTCGATGACGAGACTGGCATCCTCGAGTCGCTGAGCATCCTGCTCCGCAATGAAGGGTTCGATCCGCGGCTGGCCCATGGCGGCAAGAAGGGGCTCGAGATGCTGGGCGAATTCTCGCCCGAGATTGTGCTCACCGACATCCGCATGCCGAACGTGACCGGGGTCGAAATTCTGGCCGCCGCCCGGCAGAACGACCCCGACGTACCGGTGATCCTGATGACGGCGCAGGCCACGCTGCAATCGGCCATGCAGGCCGTGAACGAGGGCGCGTTCTACTACATCCAGAAACCGTTTCATAACGACGAACTGATCGCCATCATCAAGCGCGCCGCCGAGCACCGGCAGCTGCGCGTGGAGAACAAGTCGCTCAAGCAGGAGATCAAGCGCCGGGAACGGCGTCAGGGCGACCGGCCCGTCGGGAACAGCAAGTCGTGGATCGAGGTGCTCGAACTCGCCGAGACCGTGGCGCCCACCGAGAGCACGGTGCTCATCCAGGGCGAGTCGGGTACGGGCAAGGAAGTGATCGCACGCTACATCCACGAGTTGTCCACGCGCACGGGGGGGCCGTTCCTTTCCATCAACTGCGGCGCGCTCCCCGAAGGTCTGTTGGAAAGCGAGCTGTTCGGTCACGTCAAGGGTTCATTCACCGGCGCCGTGAAGGACAAATCGGGATTGTTCGCGGCCGCGGCCAAAGGCACGTTCTTCCTCGACGAGATCGGCGAGACGACGCCGGCCACGCAGGTCAAGTTGCTCCGCGTGTTGCAGCACCGCGAGGTGATCCCCGTGGGCGCCACCGACGCCGAGCCGATCGATGTGCGCCTCATTGCCGCCACCAATCGCGATCTCGAAGAGGACATCAAGGCCGGCCGGTTCCGCAGCGATCTCTACTACCGCCTCAACGTGATCCTCGTGCACCTGCCTCCACTCCGGCAGCGCCGCGACGACATTCCGTTGCTCATCGACCATTTTCTCCAGCGCATCGCGCACTCGCGCGGCGAACCGCTCAAACACCTCGACGACGCGGCACTCGCCGTGGCGCAGGAACATGCCTGGCCTGGGAACGTGCGCGAACTCGAGAACGCCCTGGAGCGCGCGGCCATCCTCACCACCGGCGAAACGATCGGTGTCGGCGGCCTGCCCGAACGCGTCACGCAGCGCAGCGCCGAGCCACTCGTCACTTCGCGCACGCCGCCCAATCCCACGCTCGAAGCCGTGGAACGCGCGTACATCATGTGGGTGCTGCAGAGCGAAGGTGGCAACAAGTCGCGCGCCGCTGAGGCGCTCGGCATCGATCCCTCGACGCTCTATCGCAAACTGTCGCGCTACGGAGTCGAGGCGTGAC
>DATLUQ010000020.1 GCA_035533015.1 Gemmatimonadaceae bacterium
CATGGACGAGCTCTCGGAAGACGACAAGAAGATCGTCGGCCGCGCCCGCCGCATCCAGCGGTTCATGTCGCAGCCGTTCGCCGTGGCCGAGCAGTTCACCGGCATCCCGGGCAAGTACGTGAAGCTCGAGGAGACGATCAGTTCGTTCGAGCGGCTCGTGGCCGGCGAGTTCGACCAGTATCCCGAACAGGCGTTCTTCATGGCCGGCGGCGCCGACGACCTGATCGCCAACGCCAAGAAGCTCGCCCAGGGCTGAGGATCACCGCGTGCTCACCGTCTCCGTCATCTCGCCCGACGCGGTGCTGTTCGAAGGCACCACGGACTCCGTGGTCGCTCCCGCGTTCGACGGCCAACTCGGCATCCTCACCGGGCACGCCCCGATGATGACGCTGCTCGGCAAGGGCGAGCTACGGGTCGGCGACGGCGCCGACGCCAAGCGCTTCATGGTCGAGGGCGGGTTCCTTCAGGTCGTGGAGAACCGCGTCCGCGTAGTCACCGAGCGCGCGCACGCGGCCTGACACCGCGCAGCCTCAGCTCCGCAGATTGGCGCAGGCCACCACGTCGGTCTGACTCGTACCGTCGTTCGCGTACAGGTTCACGTGGTACGTCTGGTCCACCGTCATCGTGCCGCGGAATTCGGCGGTCACACGGGCGGCCCCCGAGGTCTGGACATTCAGCCGCGGATTCTGCCGCGGCGACACGAGGGGCAGGTCGGCACCCCCGCATCCGCCCGGCACGATGGTCCAGAGCAACTCTTCCGGGCCCCGCTGCGAATTGAGTTCGATGACCACCGTGAACTGGTCGTCGGTGCCCCCTTCCGACCTCACGGTCACCGTGCCGTCCACGCGCGACGGACGGGCCTCCGCCAACAGCCCCGAACTCGCGGCACTCGTGGCAGCGAAGTTACCGGTTCGCTTGAAAGTCGCGGCTCCCCCGCCTCCGCCGGTCAGCGAAACGATTGGTGTGAGCCCCGTATCTGCCCCGGCCGACGACCCGCCAGACGCGCAGGCTCCGACGAGGCCTGCTGAGGCCAGGATTGCCCAAAAACGCAGGGTGTTCATGCGGAACTCCATGAAAGCCGGCCAAGAAAGCGAGTGCCGCCATGGGACGGCTCCCACCAGACAAGATGACACCGCTTATAAGCGCGGGGAAGCCGAAAACCTCATGTGGCGAGTAGCCCCTCCACCAGCCTGACGGAGCGCTCGGCGGCTCCCAGGCCCCGTTCCACCGCGTTCCGCGCCATCTGTCCGGCCTCCGAGCGCATTACTCCGCTATTCAACCACGCCGACAGCACCTCGGTCACTTCCTCGCGCCCCGGCGCCGCCCGCGCCCCACCGGCGGCCAGCAGCACGCGCGCGTCGCGACTGCCCTCGTGCCTGGGCCCGAAAGCCACCGGCACCCCGAACGCCGCCGGCTCCAGTACGGAGTGCAGTCCGGCCGCGTGAAATGCGCCGCCCACGTACGCGATGTCGGCCAGCGCGTACAGCTCTCCGAGCACCCCGACCCGGTCCACCAGCACAACATCGGCCGAGCCCGCCCCCGCGGCACCGAGCCGCGCCAGCGCGAACCCGTGGCGCTCCGCCCACTGCTCGATCGCGTGCAGATGCGGCGGCGTCGGCTCGTGCGGTGCGATGATCAGCCGCATGCTCGGCTGCCGGCGCCGGCACGCCTCGATCGCGGCCAGCAGCGGCGTCTCATCGGTGGGCCAGGTGGACCCGGCCACGATCGTCGGACGGTCCGACGCCAGCGGCCCCAGCAGTGGGCCATTCCGGTCCACACGCGCCGCCCGCGCCCACACCTGGTCGTAGCGGGTGTCGCCGGTGATCGTGATGACCGATGGCCGCACGCCGAGCCCCACCAGCCGCTCCGCGTCGTCGGCGTCGATGGCGCCCACCGCGTCGAGGGCCGCATAGGCGTCGCGCAACCAGATCGCGGCCCACGCACGCCGCCGTGAGGAGTCTGCCGCGAGTGTGGCGCTCACCAGCCCCAGCCGCACCCCGCGCCGCGCCGCCTGGTGCGCGATCATGGGCCATACGTCGAGCTTGCTGAACACCAGCGCGCGGGGAGCCAGCGCGTCCAGGGCGGCGCGCGCGTCGCCCGCCGTGTCGAACGGCAGGTAGTCGCGAAAGTCCACGTCCAGTTCCGCCGCGAACCGTTCCGCGCTCGGCGAGTAATATGTATATGCTAATAGCAGCGATGGGTGGGCCACGCGCAGGCGTTCCAACACCGGCCGTGCCTGCAGCCCCTCGCCCACCGACGGCGCGTGCATCCAGAGCAGGGGGCGCGTCGAGTCGCGGTGCTTCCCCCACTCCGCGTAGCGGCCGCGAATGCCGCGCCGGGCCGCGAACGCGCGCGCGAGCTTCGACCCCCCGCCCGCGGCCCCCGCCGGCGCGGCCGCCGCCGCGAGCCGGGCCAACTGCGCCGCGGCGGCATAGATCGGCCGGAGCGCGGCGCGCACGGGCTAGGGTTTGCCGCTCTTGGCCAGCGCCGAGTCCAGCGCGGCGACGAAGGCCGACGTGGGCGCCGCGCCCACGATCTTCTTGCCGTTCACGAAGAAGGTCGGCGTGGACTCCACCCCGCTCGCCCGCAGCCGGGCCTGATCCGCCTGGATCATCGGACGCGTGGCGTGCGTGGTCACGCAGTTCCGCCACTCGACCATGTTCACGCCCGCCTTCGCGGCCAGCGAATCGAAGAACGCCGCCGGATCGGCCTGCTCCGCCCATGCGTCCTGCGTGGCGAACAACAGCTGGTGCATGGGCCAGAACTTCCCTTGCGCCGACGCACACATCGCAGCTTCGGCGGCCTGCTCGGAATGCACGTGCATGGACAGCGGATCGTTCACGAACGCGAACCGTACCTTGCCCGTGTTCACGTAGTCCCTGAGGATGGTGGCATAGCTCGCGTCGTGCCACTCCTTGCAGTACGGGCACTGGAAATCGCTCGCCTCGACCAGCCAGACGGACGCCGACGGCGAGCCCTGGATACGGCCGGCGTCGGCCCGTGCGAGGATCGAATCGGGAGCGGCTGGGCTCGGCGCCCCTCGGTGCTGCAGCCGGGGCCCGGCGGCCGCCGTGGTCGCGGCGACCAGCGCCAGTGCGCCGAGCGATACAACGATTCGTGTGCGAAGCATGACCTGTTGGCTGGAGTGGGGCGCCGTGAGAAACAGCGGCGACTCGAATTCCGTACCAACTTAATGCGGCCCATCGACGTGCGGAGGATGTGGGCTTGGCTGGTCCTGGCGCTCCCGCTCCGCTAGAATCGAAACGGGCCCCGTGCCCATTTCCCGAGACGTCGAGCTTCCGTGTTCCTTCTCTCGTTCATTGCTGGGTTGGCCGGACTGTGGCAGGCCGGCGGGCTGCAGATCCCCGCCCCCGTCGGGCTCGTCAACGACTTCGCGCACGTGCTGCCCGCCCAGACGGTCGACGCGCTGACGGCGCTCGCCCAGGCGGTACGCACGCACTCGCCCGGCGAGATGGCGATCGTCACGCTCCCCGACCTGCACGGACAGGACGTGAGCCAGGTGGCGCTGGAGATCGGCCGCCAGTGGAAGGTCGGCAACGTGGGACAGCCGGGCGATCCCACCCGCAACGCCGGCGTCGTCATTCTGATCGTCCCCAAGGAGACCAACTCCGACGGCAGCGGCCAGTGCCGCGTCGAAGTGGGCCGGGGCGCCGAGGGGTACATCACCGACGCCGACGCCGGGGACATCTGCCGCGAAGCCGCGTCGCGGTTCTTCCGCAACCGCGACTATGGCAACGGCACCTCCCTCGTGGCGATGCGCGTGGCTCAGGCCATGGCGCAGGAATACCATTTCTCCATCGACTCCGCGCTCGTCGCGTCCGTGCCCTCGCCTGACCAGTCCAGCGGATCGTCGTCCGGGGGCATTCCGCCGGTGGTGTTCATCTTCATCCTGTTCATGGTGCTGAGCCTGCTCGGTGGACGGCGCAGCGGCTGCCTGCCGCTGCTGTTCCTGGGGGGCATGGGTGGTGGCCGGCGGGGCGGATGGGGCGGGGGTGGGTTCGGCGGTGGATTTGGCGGTGGGGGAGGATTTGGCGGGTTCGGTGGCGGTGGCGGGTTCAGT
Source organism: Gemmatimonadaceae bacterium (assembly GCA_035533015.1). Classification (NCBI taxonomy): domain Bacteria; kingdom Pseudomonadati; phylum Gemmatimonadota; class Gemmatimonadia; order Gemmatimonadales; family Gemmatimonadaceae; species Gemmatimonadaceae bacterium. The sequence continues at coordinate 4,082 of DATLUQ010000020.1, forward strand.
GGCGGCGGTGGAGGTTCTTCCTGGTGACGCTATGGCAAAATTGACTCTCGACGACCTGGTCGCTCAGTTGCGCGGTGTTTTCGGCGCCGAATTGCACACGGTCGTGCTCTACGGCTCGGCCGCTGCGGGCGAACACATACCCAGCCGCTCGGATCACAACGTACTCGTGATCGTCGAACACCTCGACGTGGCGCACCTGCGTGCGCTCTCGGCCACGGTGCGCGCCTGGGGAGAAGCGGGCAATCCACCGCCGCTCATCTTCACCGCCGAGGAATGGCGCGAGTCGAGCGACGTGTTCCCCATGGAATATGCCGACATCCTCGAGCGCCACCGCGTGCTCCACGGTCCCGCCCCGTTCGACGGCATCCGCGTCAGTCGGGCCGATCTGCGGCTGCAACTCGAACGCGAAGTGCTGGGCAAGCTGCTCGCGCTGCGCCAGGGCACGCTGGCCGCGGGCAACGACAATAAGGCGGAACTCCGCCTGCTCACGGCAAGCGTGAGCACCATCATGGTCGTGTTCCGCGCCGTGGAGCGGCTGCGCGGCCAGACGCCGTCGCGCGACAACGTGGAGTTGAGCCGTGCCGTCGCCTCCGCAGCCGGTGTGGATCCCGAGGTGTTCGTGCGCGTGGTGCGGCACGTCCGCGGCGAGCAGAAGCTCGCCGCCGCAGACGCACCCAGCGTACTGGACGGGTACCTGCGCGGGGTGGAGGCCGTGGTTCACTACCTCGACGGCTTCTCGGCTCAGGGGTAGCGGCCGGAACCTGGGCCGGGCAGTCTTCGTAGGGTTGCTGGCGGGAAGCCGGACGGGCGGTCCGGCTTCCCGCCCGACGTGGGCCCGGCGGCATGGGCCGCGCGTCGATTCACCATCGGGAACGAGGAATTCTTCCATGAAACGTCGCTGGCTCGCAGGTGCGCTCATCGTCCTCACCACCGGCTGCGGATACAACACCATCCAGAAGCTGGACGAGCAGGCGTCTTCGGCGCAGAGTCAGATCGAGGTCCAGCTGCAGCGGCGCGCCGATCTGATTCCCAACCTCGTGAGCACCGTGAAGGGCTACGCACAGCACGAGGAGGCGATCTTCGACACGGTTGCCGAGGCCCGGGCGCGGCTGCTCGGCGCGGTGCAGAGCAAGGATCCCGAGCAGATGGCAAACGCCGACCAGCATATGACCGGAGCGCTCGGCCGGCTGCTCGCGATCTCCGAGAACTATCCCAATCTCAAAGCGGACGAGAGCTTCCTGCGGTTGCAGGACGAGCTCACGGGCACCGAGAACCGCGTTGCCGTGGCACGGAGCGACTACAACGACGCGGTGCAGGCGTACAATGCCTACATCCGTCAATTCCCAGCCGTGCTGACGGCCAAGGTGACCGGGGCCAAAGACCGGAAGTACTTCAAAGCCACCGAGCAGGCGGCCACCCAGGTGCCCACGGTGGACTTCTCGAAGCCGGGTGCAACACAGCCGCCGCCGTCCAAGCCAAACTGATGTAGCGAACGGCAGGGAAGCTGGGGGGCCTCAATCGAGGCCCCCTTGCTGCAATTGGGCCACGGCCTCTTCCGGATATCGTGAATGGCGGCAAGGTCGTCAAGAACTAACAAAGAAATGGACCGTTTACCGGAAAGCATACCGACCGCTGTGACGTTTCTCGATCGTCGCGCGGTTGGTGGTGTTTAGCAGGCTTCGGCGCTCCGGTCGAGCCTTGCCGCCCTAACCGGTGGGACCGTCGCGTCGGCTGTCCCCCGGTTCGGAGATTCCCCACTGCGGGAGGGAGACGGTCGATGAGACAGCTGCTGCGAGGGTTGTTCACCGCGCTCGTGGGCTCGATGGTATTTGCCGCGGCCGCCAGCGCACAAGCCACCGGGTCCATTGCGGGCCGAGTGATGGACAAGCCGTCCGGTACGCCGCTGGCCAATGCGGTGATCACCGTGGTCGGAACGCCGCGCGGGGCGCGCACGGCGGACGACGGCACGTATCGCATCACGGGCGTCCAGGCTGGCGCGCACACCGTACGGGTCAACCGCCTTGGCTACACCGCGTCGACGATCGCCGTATCGGTCCCGGCCGGCGGTGAAGCCACCGCGGACTTTGCGCTCAACCCCACCGCCACGCAACTCGAACAGGTGATGGTCACGGCGACGGGCGGTACCGAGCGCAAGCGCGAGAACGGCAACGACGTGGGGATCATCAATAGTAGCGACGTGAACCTCGCGGCGGCGCCCACCTTCACCGACGTCCTCGCCGCCCGAACCGCCGGCCTCACGGTAACCGGCAACTCTGGTGAGCCGGGCACCGCGTCTCGCATCCGCATCCGCGGCGCCAACTCGGTGTCGCTGTCCAACGAGCCGCTGATCATCGTCGACGGCGTCCGCGTGGACAACAGCCCCAGTTCCTTCAATGTGAACACGGGCGGCCAGACGATCAGCCGGTTCGATGACATCAATCCGGAAGACATCGAAAGCGTGGAAGTGCTCAAAGGGCCGGCGGCATCGGCGCTCTACGGCACCGCCGCGGCCAACGGCGTCATCCGGATCACCACGAAGCGCGGCCGTGCCGGCAGCACCGTGTGGCGCGCCTTCGCCTCGGACGGCTCGATGGTCGATCCCACGAACTATCCGGCCAACTACTTCAATATCGGCACCACACCCTCGGGGGCGCCGTTCAACGGGTCGTGCACCAACGACCGCACCACGCTCGGCCAGTGCATCCAGGGCACGATCGCCAGCTTCAACCCGGAAAAGTTCTACCACGTCGAAGGCACCGGCGGCAACCACGACTTCGGGCTCAGCACGTCGGGCGGCAGCGATGCGGCCCAGTACTTCATCAGCGGCGACATGCACAATTCGCAGGGCACCGCGGGCCCCAACTACGATCGCGGGTTCAGCCTGCGGTCGAACGTGACCGCCCAGCTCAAGCCGAACGTTCAGTCCACGATCACGGCCAACTACATCGACCGTCAGGTCGGCCTGCCCCAGAACGACAACGACATCTACGGCGTGATGGGCAACATCCTGCTCGGCAAGGCGTTCAATTGCGCATCTGGCGTCGCCCCGCCGAACTGCCGCAGTGACACGCTCAGTCACGGCTTCTATTCTGCCAACCCCAACACGTTCTACTACTGGCCCATCACGCAGGACGCCAAGCGGTTCGTGGGCGGCGCCAACACCACGTGGCAGGTGACGAACTGGTTGACCGCCATGGGCCAGGCCGGCATGGACGTCAACAACATGTTGGACCAGAGCATCGACCCCGCCAACGTCGTCACCTGGATCAACCAGTCGCTGATCAATGGCTCGGCCACCCAGGTTCGGGGCCAGAACATGGACTATTCGGCGCAGGGGAACCTCGTCGCAACGCACCCGCTTCCGCATTGGTCTGACATCACCACGTCCACGACCATCGGCGGCCAGTACGTCAACGAGCAACAGCACACCACGTCTGCCAGCGGCACGCAACTGGTGCCCGGCACGGCGTCGCTCGCCACCGCGAGTGCCAACAAGAATATCGGCGAGAGCAACCAGACCGTGATCACGGTTGGCGGCTACGTCCACGAGCAGTTGGCGTGGAAAGACCGCGTGTTCATCACCGGGGGCGTCCGCGGCGACGAGAACAGCGCGTTCGGCTCGAACTTCAAGCTCGCGTATTACCCCGCCATCAGCGCCTCGTGGGTCCTGTCCGAAGAGCCTTTCTTCCGTGACCACTTCGGCAACCACGACTGGCTCAGTTCGCTCCGCCTGCGCAGTGCCTACGGCGTGTCGGGGCAGAGGCCCGGATTCCGCCAGGCGGATACGTATCTCAGCGGCGCGGCGGTGGCTGCGCCGGGCGCCACGGAACTCACCGCCGTGGTCGTTGGCGGCACCGGCAACGCCAACCTCAAACCGGAAATCTCAACAGAGACGGAGTTCGGCGCCGACCTCGGCTTGTTGAGCGATCGCGTGAGCCTCACGTATACGCACTACAGCAAGACCACGCGCGACGCCCTCATCGCCCAGACCCTGGCCCCGTCGCTCGGCGTGAGCAGCACGCAGTTCGTGAACCTCGGCGAGGTTTACAACGGCGGGAATGAACTCCAGCTCGACGCGAGCGTCGTCGACCGCCGCGACTTCAAGTTCGATCTCGACGCGTCGGCCTCGACCAACACCAACCGCCTCCTCCAACTGGGCGCCGGCATCCCACCGATCACGTTCAACAACGGTGAGCAGATGCACGTCCAGGGCTACCCATTGGGCGGCTACTGGCAGCGCGCAATCCTGTCGTACAAGGATCTCAATGGCGACGGCATTCTCAGCCGCGCCAACTGCGCGGGGCAGCCGGTCGTGGTCGGTGGCCCGGCCTGCGAAGTCGTGCTCAGCGCCACCCCCCAGTACCGGGGGAGCGCCCTGCCCACGAAGACACTCACCGTCTCGCCGTCATTCACGGTGTTCCGCAATCTCAGGCTCTCCGCGCTCTTCGACTATCGCGGCGGCTTCTACGTCTACAACGAGACGCAGGAGTTCCGCTGCACCTCGTCGGCGTTCAACAGCTGTCCCGAGGTCAACAACCCGCACGCGGCCCTGGCCGATCAGGCGGCGGCGATCGCCAAGCTCGAGGGCTCGAGTTGGGGCTATATCCAGCCCGGCGATTTCACCAAGCTCCGCGAAGTCTCGGCCACGATCACGCTGCCCACGGCGTGGGCGCACCGGGTCAACGCTGCTGGCCTCTCGCTCACCTTTGCGGGCCGCAACCTGCACACGTGGACCAAGTACAAGGGCTTCGACCCTGAACTGAACTCGCTGAGCCCGTCGGGCTTCTCCACGACCGATTTCTTGACCCAGGCGCCGCTCCGCATCTGGACGACGCGTCTCGACATCAGCTTCTAACCACCCACCCATATCATGAGCGACAGACGAATGATGACCACTGCATCGCACCGCACGTGGCGCCGCATCGCGTCGCTGAGCGCCCTCGCGCTCGGTGGACTCGCGGCCACGGCCTGCAATCTCGACAAAGTGCTCAAAGTGAACGACGTGGACGTGGCCACCCCGGCCTCGGTCGCGAGCGTCTCGGGCCTCCCGGTGCTCTATGCCGGCGGCCTGGCGGATTTCCAGGCGGAACTCACGGCCGTGGACGGGTCGATCACGCTCCCCGGCCTCATGACCGACGAACTCCGCGACATCGACACCTTCCCCACGCGCATCGAGGTGGACCAGCGGAACACGGAGGTCACCAACAGCACGGTCAACACCTGGTACCGCCAGATGCACCTGGCCCGGGCGTCGCTGGAACGCGCGACGTCGGCTTTCGGGACGTACGCAGCCAGCGATCCGCGCAACGCGGAACTCCACGCGCTCGACGGGTTCAACTACATCATGTTCGAGGAGGATTGGTGCAACGGCGTCGCCTATAGCAATTTCGTGAACGGCGCCGCGACCTACGGCGCCGCGCAGACCGGCGCTCAGACGTTGGCCCTCGCGATCGCGCAGTTCGATTCCGCGCTCGCGATCGCCGCCCCCGGCTCCAACCAGGCGTACCTGGCCGACGTCGGCAAGGGACGCGCCCTGCTCGACAAGGGCGATTACGCCGGGGCCGCCGCCGCGGTGGCCAATGTTCCGGTCGGCTTCCAGTACTTCGTCTACACCTCCACCAACAGCAACCGTGAGAACAATGGCGTCTACGTCAACGTCGGGCCGCTGAGCAAGCGCTACGCCGTGGCCGACATGGACGGCACGAACGGGCTGCCCTTCCGCACCGAAGGCATGAACGTCGCCGGCACCACGGGCGATTGGCGCATCCGCTTCAACCACTCCGGCATCGGTCAGGATGGCCAGTCGGCAGCCTTCTACCAGCAGAAGTATCCGGGTCAGGCCTCGCCGGTCGTGCTGGCCGACGGCATCGAAGCCCAACTCATCATTGCCGAGAACCAGCTGCACACCGGGGACCCGGCGGGCATGATCAGCACGCTGAATGCACTGCGCAGCAACCTGACCATCGCCAACCGCATCCCGTATACGCAGGCGGGCCAGTCCACGCCCGCGGCGCTGCCGCCGCTCACCGACCCGGGCACGGCCGACGGGCGCGTGAACCTGCTGTTCCACGAGCGGGCGTACTGGTTGTTCCTGACTGGGCACCGGCTGGGCGACATGCGCCGGCTGATCCGGCAGTATGGGCGGAGCGCCGAGTCGGTGTTCCCGACCGGCAACTATCAGGGCGCGGCAGGCGGCGTCGTGGGCACGGACGTCAACTTCCCGATCACGATCGACGAACAGAACAATCCCGTCGCCGGCGATGCCTGCCTGGATCGCAACGCGTAACACCTGACGGGTTCCGGGGTAGCGTAAGCGGGAGGTCTCGAACGAGGCCTCCCGCTTTCGCCTGTCGTGCCCGCCGCTAGTTTCCATCGGCGCGCCGGCCGCCGCCCCGCTGCGGCGCGATCGACCCTCAGCTCAGGAGCCCACATGAAGGCATCACGCCTCGTGATTTTCGCGACCACCGCTGCCACGCTCGCCTTTGCTGCCCCGCCGGCCCATGCCCAACAGCTGGAACCGGCCGTGCATTTCGGTGCCTCCGCGGGCCTCAATATTCCGCTCAGCGATCTCAGCCGCGCCGTGCAGACCGGCTACATCATCAACGGGTTCGCGCAGGGCACGCCCGAGGGATCGCCCGTGGCGCTGCGCGGCGAGATCGCCTACAGCGGCTTCAGCGGCAAGAACTCGCTGGTCAACCAGAACGTCACCATGCTCATGGTCAATGCCGTGCTTCCCACGGCGGCCACCGGCGACGTGCCGTACTTCATCGGCGGCGTCGGCCTCAACCACGTGAGCAGCTACATCGGCGTCAACAGCGAGAACGATCTGGGGCTGAACTTCGGCGGCGGCTACGAGTGGCAGCTCGGCGACATGCATTACTTCGTGGAGATGCGGTACTACTACATCGCCCACACCGGCGCGTCGCGGCAGATGCTGCCCATCACCTTTGGCGTGACCTTCTGAGCGTAAGGCCGGGCGCAGCGCACGACGGGGAACTCCACCGGAGTTCCCCGTCCGCGCATCCCCGGTGGCACGCACCCTAGCTGGTGCGCTCGGGCTTCGGGAACAGCGGATCGCCCTTCGTCACCCGCCAACCGGCCGGGTCGAGCGCGTCGAACTCCGCGAACCGCTGATCGGCCACCGCGCCGGGGCCGCCCAACTGCTTCCACAGCACCTGCGCCTTGCCCGGCATGAAAGGCTGGAGCGCCACGCACTGGCGCGCCAACTGGCGGATGAGCGTGCCGAGCGCGACGTCGAGTGCTCCGGCGAGTGTCGGATCCTTGGCCAGCTTCCACGGCGCCTGCCGGTCCACGTACTCGTTGCCGCGGGCCACGGTGAGCCACACGGCTCGCAGCGCCTCGTGCAGCGGGTAGCCCAGCGCCCCGTCCATGGCGGCGTGATAGGCGGCGTAGTCCGCGGCGTCGGCCTCGTCCACCGGGCCGCGCGGCGCCGTTGGCACCACGCCCCCGCGGTAGCGGTCCACCATGGCGATCGTTCGACTCGCCAGGTTTCCCCACGCGTTGGCCAGGTCGGCGTTGTACCGGTCTTCGAACCGCTCCCACGAGAAGCTGCCGTCGCCGTCAAAGGGCACCTCGCGGGTCAGGAAATACCGGAACGCGTCCGGTCCGAACCGGTCGATCGCGTCCGCGAGTTCGAGCTTCACGCCGGCCGATTTGCTGAAGCGCTCGCCGCCCAGCGACACGAAGCCGTGCGCCCACACCGCCTCGGGCAGCGCCAACTCCGCCGCCTTGAGCATCGCCGGCCAGATCACGCAGTGCAGCCGCGTGATGTCCTTGCCGATCACGTGCAGCTGCGCCGGCCACCGCCGCGCGTACGACGGGTCGGGATAGCCGGTGGCGGTGAGGTAGTTGGGCAGGGCGTCGAACCAGACCCACGTGCCCTGTTCCTCGCCGTCGCTCGTCGGGATCGGGAACGGGATGGCCCAGGCCAGCCGCGACCGCGTGATGGAGATGTCCTCCAGCCCCTGCTCGAGCAGCGACAGGATCTCGTTGCGCCGCGTCTCGGGGCGCAGGAAGCCCGGGTGCTCGGCGAACCAGGTCTTTAAAAAATCCTCATAACGCGTGAGGCGGAAGAACCAGTTGCGCTCCTGCGTCCACTGCAATGCCCGGGTCGGGTGGACGACGCACTTCCCATCCACGATCTCGTCGTCGCGCTTGAACAGTTCGCATCCCACGCAGTACCACCCTTCATATGTCTTCTCGAAAAAATCGTCGGGGTGCAGCTCGTGGATGCGCAGGATCAACGCTCGCACGCCCGCCTTGTGGGCGGGCTGCGTGGTGCGGATGAACTGGTCGTAGGAGATGTCGAGCCGGGCCCACACCGCCTCGAACGACGCCGCGATCCGATCCACCAATGCCTGCGGCTGCACGCCCTGCGCCACGGCCGCCTGCGCCACCTTCTGGCCGTGCTCGTCCATTCCCATCAGGAAGTGCACGTCGTCGCCGCGCAGCCGCCGGTACCGCGCGATGGCGTCGGCGCCGATCTTCTCCAGGGCGTGTCCCAGATGGGCCTCGCCGTTGGCGTAGTCGATGGCCGTCGTGAGGTAGAATTGGGGCACTTACGCTCCGGATGAAGACGGGCCGGGGCCGGTGGAGCCCGGCCCCCCGCGGTTCCGCCGGCCGCCGCGGCGGCCACGGCGGCGGTGCGGACGGCGCTCCCCGCTCGGGGCCGCTCCCGCCTCGACGCCCGGCGCAGCCTCGGACGACGCCGGCTCCACGGCTGGAGGCTCGTCGGCCGCCGCGGACGGTGCGGGCTCATCGGCCGGCTCGGATTCCAGTGCCGCGTCCGCTTCACGATCGGCGCTCACCAGTTCCGGCGCTTCGGCATCAACCGGGCGCGCGCGCAGCCAGGCCGCGTTCGGGTCGAATGTCGCCACGTCTTCGCGCAGCTCGGCCAGGGGTACGATGCGCGGTTCACCGTCCACGCCGCGCAACGTCACGCGCTCCCGGAAGATATCCACCGCCAACACCTTCTCCTCACCCCGCGACGTCACCAGCGGCCGCCCCTCCTTGGGGAACCGCTTGCGACTCTTCACGTAGAACTCGTGCTCGTAGCGCAGGCAGCACATCAGCCGCCCGCAGGCGCCCGAGATCTGCGTCGGATTGAGCGACAGCCGCTGGTCCTTGGCCACTCCCAGGTTCACCGGCAGCAACTCGGGCAGCCACGACGCCGAGCAGTACTGCCGCCCGCATCGCCCCACGCCGTCCAGCCGCTTGGCCTCGTCGCGGACGCCGATCTGCTTGAGTTCGATGCGCGTGCGGAACGTCGAGGCCAATTCGCGCACCAGATTGCGGAAGTCGACGCGTTTGTCGGCCGTGAAGTAGAACGTCAGCTTCTTGCGGTCCCACTGCCACTCGGCATCGGACACTTTCATGGGCAGATCGTTGGCCTTCACGCGCTCCTGGGCGCGGCGGCGCGCTTCGTCGTCCTGATCGCGCAACTCGGCGAGCCGGCGCAGGTCCTCCGTGCCGGCCAGCCGGCGCGCCCGGCGCGCCGGGAGTGCCGATCCGTATCCGTGCGAGGCGCCCGCGTTGCGCCTGGCCGCCTGCTCGCCCACGGCGTGCACGCGTCCCACGTCTTCACCCCGGTCGGCCTCGACGACGACCGGCGCCTTGAGCGGCGGGATCTCGTCCTGCTCCCAGATGAAGAAGTCCTTGCGGTTGCCCTTGAATGCGACTTCGATGAGATGCGCCACACCTACTCCAGAAACTGACCCATCCGCAGGAATTTCTCGCGGCGGCGGCGCACCAGCTTGTCCGGTTTGAGACGGCGCAGGTCGTCGAGGTTGCGCATGAGTGCCTCCTTGACGGATGCGGCGGTGGTCTCGTAGTCGGCGTGGGCCCCGCCGGGCGGTTCGGGGATGATCTCGTCGATGACGCGCAGCTCGTACAGATCGGCGGCCGTGATCTTGAGCGCCGACGCGGCCTTCTCCCGCATTTCCGGGCTCTTGCCGTCCTTCCACAGGATGGCCGCGCATCCTTCCACGGAGATGACGGAATATACCGAGTTCTCCAACATCATCACCCGGTCGGCCACGCCAAGGCCCAGCGCGCCGCCCGATCCGCCCTCCCCGATCACCGTGGCCAGGATCGGCACTTCCAGCCGGCTCATCTCGAACAGGTTGTGTGCGATCGCTTCCGACTGGCCGCGCTCCTCGGCCCCCAGGCCGGCCCATGCCCCCATCGTGTCGATGAAGTTGATCACCGGCACGTGGAACTTCTCGGCCAGCTTCATCAGCCGCAGCGCCTTGCGGTACCCCTCGGGGTGCGGCATGCCGAAGTTGCGCCGCACGATTTCCTTGGTGTCGCGCCCCCGCTGGTGGCCGATCACCATCACCGATTCGCCGTCCAGCCGCGCCCACCCGCCCACGATCGCCGGATCCTCGCGGAACAACCGGTCGCCGTGCAGTTCCACGAAGTCGGTGAACGCCAGCCGCAGGTAGTCCAGCGTGAACGGCCGCTTGTTGCTGCGCGCCACCAGCACGCGCTGCCACGGGGTGAGGTTCTTGTAGATCTCGCCGCGCAGCTCGGCGAGCTTCTTCTCGAGCGGCACCAGTTCGGTGGCCACGTCCATCTGGCGCTCGCCGGCCAGCCGCTTCAACTCCTCGATCTGCCTTTCCAGCTCGACGAGCGGCTTCTCGAATTCCAGCGAGGCGGTGGCCATGGTCAGCCTCCGCGAACCAGGTGGACCCGCTCGGGTCCGAGCACCGCCCGCAGATCGGTGAGGGCCGCCTGCGTCACCGGCAGCCGCAGCGTCCGCGAACGGAACCGTGCCAGGCCGGCGCCGTCGCGCCACTGCACTTCCAGCGGCGGGTTGGCGGCGTGCGAGGTCGAATGCGCCTCCACCACCGAACGTACGTCTCGCATGATATCGGCGCTCACGATTTCGTCCGGCGTCAACTCGATGGCCACGGCGACCTGTCCGCTCACGCGGATCTCCGCCAGCGGCTTCACCGACGCGACGATGAAGGTTGGATGCTCCGTTTCCTGGTCCCGTCGCGAGTACCCGCCCTCGATCAGCACGGGGACGTCGGTCCGCACCCGGTCGCCGATGGCCTGCCACGCTTCGGGAAACACCAGCACCTCCGAAGATCCCGAAAAATCCTCCACTGTCAACCGGGCAAACTCGGCGCCGCTCTTCTTGCTGGTCTGCCGGCGCACCGCCGTCACCACGCAGCCGATCGTGGCCGGCTCCTGCGTCCAGCGGCCCAACTCGGCCACCGTGCGCGTGGCGAACAGCTCGCATTCCACGCGATATGGCTCCAGCGGATGGCCGGAGATGTAGAACCCGAGGATCTCCTTCTCCCTGGCCAGCCGGTCGGACTCGGTCAACGGGGCTACGTTGGGCAGCACGTGCGTTCGCTCCATCGTCGTCCCCGTAGGACTCGCGCCCAGGTCGCCGAACAGCGAGACCTGTCCCGACGTGCGCTCCTGCTGCCCCAGCGACGCTTCCTGGAGCGCCGTGTCGAGCGCCGCCAGGTACTGCTGCCGGTGGCCGCCCAACGCGTCCAGCGCCCCCGAAGCGATCAGCGACTCGAACACGCGCCGGTTGCAGAGCCGCAAATCCACCCGTTCGCACAGGTCGTACAGATTGGTGAACGGCTTCGCGCCGCGCGCCGCGAGTATCGACTCGATCGCGCCGCGCCCCACGTTGCGAACGGCGCCCAGCCCGAACCGCAGCCGTTTGGCGCCCACCACCGTGAACTTGTAGCCCGACTCGTTCACACTGGGCGGCAACACCTCGATGCCCAGCTCCCGCGCTTCATTGATGAACTTCACCACGCTGTCGGTGTCGCCGATGGACGAACTCAGCAGCGCCGCCATGAACTCCGCCGGGTGGTGCAACTTGAGCCACGCGGTCTGGTACGAGATCACCGAGTAGGCCACGGCGTGCGACTTGTTGAACCCGTAGCGGCCGAACGTCTCGATCTGGCCGGCCAGCTCCTCGATGATCTTTCGGTCGTATCCGCGGGCCACCGACTTCTCCACGAACTTGCCCAGTTCCTGCTTGATCAGGTCGGCGTCCTTCTTCCCCACCGCCTTGCGCAGCACGTCGGCTTCGCCCAGCGAGATCCCGGCCAGCAGCTGGGCGATGCGCATCAGCTGCTCCTGGTAGGTGATCACCCCGTACGTGGGCTCGAGCAGCGCCTGCAGCTCGGGCAGCGCGTAGGTCACCGCCTCCTCCCCGCGCTTGCGCCGCTGATACACGCGGTGCATGCCGGAGTCGAGCGTGCCGGGGCGCATCAGCGCGTTCGAAACCACGAGATCCTCGAACCGGTCGCAGCGCATGCCGCGCAGCATGTCCGTGGCCAGCGGCGATTCGAACTGGAACACGCCCACCGTGCGGCCGGCCCGCAGCATCTGGTAGACGCGCGGATCGGCGTCGTCGATCGCATTCAGATCGGGGCGCGTGCCGGTCGTCCCCTCGATCGCGTCCAGCGCGTCCTTGATCACCGTCAGCGTGGTCAGCCCGAGAAAGTCGATCTTGAGCATGCCCACCGCCTCGAGCGCCCCCATGTCGTACTGCGTGACCACGACCGGCTCGTCGCTGGCGGCGCCGGCGCCCTTGGAGGCCTGCGTGCACACCGGCACGTAGTCGTCCAACGGTCCCGGCGCGATCACCACACCCGCGGCGTGCACCCCGGTGTGGCGCGACAGCCCTTCGAGCGCCATCGCGTAGTCGAGCAGCTGCCGGTACCGCTCGTCGTCGCGGTAGAGCTTCTTCACGTCGGCTACCTTCTCCACCGCGTCCTTCACCGTGAGCGAGTAGTTCGGCTGGTTGGGCACGAGCTTGGCCAGCGCATCGGTCTCGGCGGGCGTGAACCCCAGCACGCGGCCCACGTCCTTGATCGCGGCCCGCGACTTCATGGTGCCGAACGTCACGATCTGGCCCACCGACTCGCGCCCGTACTTCTGGCGCACGTACTCGATCACCTCGCCCCGCCGCTCGAAGCAGAAGTCCACGTCGATGTCGGGCATCGACACGCGCTCCGGATTCAAGAATCGCTCGAACAGCAGGTCGTACTTGAGCGGGCACACGTCGGTGATCCGGAGCGCGTACGCCACCAGCGAGCCCGCCGCCGAACCGCGCCCCGGACCCACCGGGATGCCGCGGTCGCGCGCCGCTTTGATGAAGTCGTATACGATCAGAAAGTATCCGGCGTACCCGGTCTTCGTGATCACGTCCAGCTCGTAGGTCAACCGCTGCTGCGCCACCTCGGGCAGCGGGTCGCCGTACCGGTCCCTGGCCCCCGCCTCGGCCAGCCGCATCAGCAGCTCGTTCTCCGATGCCACCCCCGCCGGAAGCGGGAACGACGGCACGTGGTACTTCTTGGTGAACGCCACGTCCACCTGGTCGGCAATCGCCAGCGTGTTGGCCAGCACGTCGGCGCGCCCCGGAAAGCGCTCCGCGATCTCGGGTGCGCTCTTGAAGTACAGTCCCTTGTCGTACCGCATCCGGTCGCGCGACTCCCGGTCCTTGCCCAGCCCGATGCACAGCAGCACGTCGTGCGCGTCGTGATCGGCCTGTGTCAGGAAGTGCGCGTCGTTGGTCGCGACCACCGGCAGGCCCACCTCGCGGGCCAGCGCGAACACGCGCTCGTTGAGCTGGGCCTGCCCCTCGGAATCGTGAGCCTGGACCTCGAGGTAGTAGCGGTCGCGGAACAGGTTCGCGTACCAGTGTGCCGTTTCCCGCGCCGCGTCGAGATCGTTCGCCTGCAGGTGGGTCGCGATCTCCCCCGCCAGACACGCCGACGACACGATGATCCCCTCGTGGTACCGCGCCAGCAGCTCGCGGTCCACCCGCGGCCGAGAATAGAATCCCTCGGTGTACGCCAACGACGACAGCTTGCAGAGATTCTTGTAGCCCACGAGGTCGCGGGCCAGTAGCACCAGATGGTAATACGCCTTGCCGTTCGGCCCACGCGCCCGCGCCCGGCGGTCCCCCGGCGCCACGTACGCCTCCATCCCGATGATCGGCTTCACCCCCGCCTTCTTGGCCTTCTCCTGGAAATCCCACGCCGCGTGCAGATTCCCATGGTCGGTAATCGCCAGCGCGGGCTGCTCGAATTCCTGCGCCCGCCGGATCAGGTCGCCGATCCGGTTGGCACCGTCGAGTAGCGAGTACTCGGAATGGCAGTGGAGGTGTACAAAGGACATCGGTCGCAAGATAGCTCCCCGCCGAAGGGGCGTCAAAACGACTTGGATGCCGTGTAAATCTATGAACGATAGATGTTTATAGACGTTCAAATTGTAGTTGTCGCCGTTTCCTCTCACTCTCGCTTCCGTGCGCCTTCGGACCATCGCTCTCCGCGTTTTCCTCACCTTCCTTCTCGCCGTCTTCGCGTACTTCGCGCTGTCGCCCACCGGTCGCTACCTCGTCCGCGCTGCCTGGGAAGAGGGCCGGATCCTCGCCCACCGCCATCCCATCGCCGCGCTCGTCGCCGACTCTGCCACGGCGCCCACCGTGCGCGCCAAGTTGCGCATCGTGCTCGCCGCGCGTGCCTTTGCCGCCGAATCGCTCGGCCTCGCCGCCAAACAGAGCTTCACCACCTACTCCCGCCTCCAGCACGACACGCTCGTCCTCGTGCTCTCCGGGGCCTACCGCGACCGCCTCGAACCCGTCACCTGGTGGTTCCCCATCGTTGGCCGCGTGCCCTACAAAGGCTTCTTCGACTTCGCCGCCGCCCGCGCCGCGGCCAAGCGGCTCGATGCCGACGGGTTCGACGCCTACCTGCGTCCCTCGCCGGCCTTCAGCACCCTCGGCTTCTTCAACGACCCGCTCCTCTCCACCTCGCTCCAAGACGACTCGCTTGGCCTTGCCAACACGGTCATCCACGAACTCACCCACAACACCTTCTACGCCGCCAACCAGGCGGTCTTCAACGAATCGTTCGCCAACTTCGCCGGCGCGCGCGGCTCGGAGCAGTTCTTCCGGTCGCGCGGCGACACCGCCACGGCCCGCCTCGCCGCCCAGCGCTGGGACGACGAGAAAGTGCTCGGCCGGTTCTGGGACCGCGTGTATCACGCCGTCGATTCTGCCTACCGTGCGCACCCGGAGAGCATTGCGGCGCGCATCGCCGCGCACGACACGGTCTATGCGCGCGCGCGCCAGGAGTTGGTCGCCGAGGTGGGGCCGCAGCTCCGCACCATCGACACACGCTACCTCGATCGTGCCCGGCTCGATAACGCCACACTGCTCGCGCAGCGCATCTACCTCACCGATCTCGACTTCTTCGACGATGTCTACCGGTTCGAGGACGACGATCCCCGCCGGGCCATCGCGCAGGTGATCACCATCGCCAAGTCGCGCCCCGACGATCCATTCGGCGCGCTCCGGGACTGGGCCTCAACCCACCCCGCTCCCGCCGCCGGTTCCACTCCCGCCCCCGGCCCCACTCCCGCCCCCGCCAAACCGGCCCCGTAACAGCGCCCGGAGGTCGATTGGCGAGTCCGGCGTTGGCGGCGCCGCCGTGGGGTCGGGCTTCGCGTCGTCGCCCAGCACCACGCGCTCCATCTGCTCGCGCACCCCGCGGTCGATGAACCGCGATAACTGGTCCATCGAATAGTCCATGCTCCGCCGCGACGAGTACACGTTGAGCGGGTAGCTCACGGCCAGGTGGTTCCGCGCCCGCGTCATCGCCACGTACAACAGGCGCCGCTCTTCTTCCAATTCGTCATCGCTCTCGGCGGCGCGGGCCAGCGGAATCCACCCATCCACGGCCCAGATCACGAACACCGCGTCCCACTCCTTGCCTTTGGCCGAGTGGGCCGTGCTGAGCACCAGGGCATCGTCCTCCGCCTCGCTCGATCCCGTGGCCAGGTCCTGCGTGTTCGACGGCGGGTCGAGCGCCAGCGCCGCCAGGAACGCCGAGCGGCTGGGGTAGCCGGCGGCGATGGTCCGCAATTGGTCGAGATCCGCGAGCCGAGGATCCGGTCGATCATACCGCTCGCGCAGGATGTCGTCGTACAGGTGGCGGATGGCGTCGATCTGCGCGCCGAGTTCGCCGGCGTCGTCGCTCGCGCGGCGCAGCAATCGCAGCAGCGTGGACAGCGACTGGTGGGCGTCGCGCGCCCTCGGCGGGGGCACGAAGTGCGTGAATGCGTCGGGGTCCCACGCCCGTTCCGCCATCGATTCGATGATCGCCCGCGCCGTCACGTCGCCAATGCCCGGCATCAGCATGAAGATGCGGTACCAGCTCACCTCGTCGCGCGGGTTGTCCAGCACGCGCAGAAAGGCCAGCACGTCCTTCACGTGCGCCGCTTCGAGAAACTTGAGTCCGCCCCACTTCTCGAACGGGATCTTGCGGTTGGTGAGTTCGATTTCCAGATCGGCGCTCATGTAGCCGGCGCGGAACAGCACCGCGATCTCGCGCAGGGGCGTGCCCATCTCGTGCAGCTCGAGTACGCGATCCACCACGAACCGCGTCTGCTGCTGCTCGTCGCGCGCCGTCACCAGCCACGGCTTCTCCCCGCCCGCCCGCGACGTCCACAGGTTCTTGGTGAACCGCTCCTCGGCCCGCGAGATGAGCGTGTTGGTGGCGTCGAGAATGGGCTGTGTGGACCGGTAGTTCTGCTCCAGCGTGACCAGCCGCGTGCCCGGATACTGCCCGGGGAATTCGAGAATATTGCGAAAGTTGGCGCCGCGAAACGAATAGATGCTCTGCGCGTCGTCGCCCACCACGCTCAGGTTCTGGTGGCCGCGGCACATGCCGCGCAGGATGCGCGCCTGCAGCAGGTTCGTGTCCTGGTACTCGTCCACCAGAATGTGGTCGTACTGCCCGGCGATGCGCGCGGCCAGGGCCTCGGACTGCTCGAGCAGCAGCGCCCAGAAGAGCAGCAGGTCGTCGTAGTCCACCAGGTTCCGGTCGGTCTTGCGGCTGGTATAGTCGGCGAAGATGCGCGTGATGTCGCCGGTGTAGTCCACGAACCGCGGGAAATCCTGATAGAGAATCTCTTCTATGGCCTGCTCGGTGTTGATGTGGCGGGAGTAGACGTGGTGCAGCGTCTCCTTCTTGGGAAAGCGCTTGTTCTTCTGGGCGTACCCCAGGTGGGCGCGGGAGAGCTGGATCAGGTCCTCTGCGTCCCCCTGGTCCATGATCGTGAAGTCCGACGGCAGCCCGCCGGCCGCGCCGAACTGGCGGAGCAGGCGGTGGCCGGTGCTGTGAAAGGTGCCGCCCTGCACGCGGGCCGTGGCCGAGCCCACCAGCCGCTCGGCGCGGGACAGCATCTCGTGGGCGGCGCGGCGGGTGAAGGTGAGCAGCAGAATCCGCTCGGCGCCCACGCCGCTGTCTATGAGGTGCGCCACCCGGTACACCAGGGTTCGTGTCTTGCCGGTGCCCGCACCGGCGATGATGAGCAGCGGGCCGCTGCCGTGCGAGGCGGCCGCCCACTGCTCGGCGTTCAACTCGGCGCGCAGGTCGCGGGTGGAGGGGGCGACCTCTCGCGGGCGGGGCGGGTAGATGCGCGTCACGACGCCGGCGCTACTTGGAAGCGTTGCGGAAGCGGTTGATCATCCACTGCTGGATATCGAAACTGCTATACCGCTCTTCTTGCCAGGGGTCGCCGCGCATGTGGTAGCCGTTGCGCTCCCAGAATCCGGGCTCGTCGTGGGGCAGGAACTCCAATCCCCGCACCCACTTGGCGCTCTTCCAGAAGTACAGGTGGGGCACCACCAGGCGCAGGGGCCAGCCGTGGTCGGGCGACAGGGGGCGGCCGTCGTGGTAGGCGGCCAGCAGATTGCCCGGCCGGTCCAGGTCGCTCAGGGGAAGATTGGTCGTGAATCCTTGCTCGGCGTGGATCAGGACGTACGCCGCGGTGGGCTTGGGCTTCACCTGTTGGAGCAGGGCTTGCACCGGCACGCCCGTGAACCGGTTGTCGAGGCGGCTCCAGCGGGTCACGCAGTGGATGTCGCAGAGGGTGTCTTCCTGCGGCATGGCCATGAGTTCGTCGAACGTCCACGCGTGCGGCTCGTCCACCAGGCCCGAGATTTCGAACCGCCAGGTGGCGAGATCCACGTGGGGGACGTTGCCGTAGTGGAGGACCGGCCATTTTTCCGTGCGCGTCTGCCCCGGGGGAATGCGGGCCTTGTCGCGGGTGCGGACGTCGTGCGACGGGAGTGCCATGGCGCGTCTGGTCGGAGCGGGAGCAGGGGGCCGGGCGTGGGCGGCGGCGGGGATCGGAGTTCTACCCTCAATAGGTAGAATCTAAAGGTCGGTGCAATCGGGCCATAAACTTACGTTTTCTAGAGTTGGTGAGCGGTCTCACGTCGATCGTGGGGAGATCACGACCGGATTGTGACGGAACGCCATAGCAGGGGGGCGGGCGTGCGGGGTATTTTACCCTCTCGGCGGCGGGTCGTCGTAAGGCGGAGTGCCGGGGCGGGGGGTGAGTCGCCGGTGGGTCCGGTATTGGAAGACGGTGGCGAAATTGGCAGTTCTTCGGGTTGACCGCCCCTCGTCCAGGGCCTATCTTCAGCCGTTCGCATCCAATAGGGCGAAGTGTGTCCTGTTACTTCGGAGGCGTTGCCACAGTCTCCAAGTCGTCTCAATCGCGGGACGGCTGTGTGTTGGAAGTGGCACATGGTGTCTGTTGCGACGCCGCGATTTGCAGGTCCATGTTCACAGCATCACTTCTTTGATTAGGGGGTAAGATGCAAAAGGTATCTCGTTCGATATTCACCGGGCTCCTGGTGATTGCGGGCCTCACGGCCTGCGGTGACAAGGTGACGGTCGCACCGGGCAACTCGAGTTCGGCCGCGGCGCC